>JBJTPO010000476.1:0-13234 GCA_046075145.1 Planctomycetota bacterium | reverse complement strand
CTTCCCGGACCCGCTCCCGTGGTCCGGAACGTCGGAAAGGCGTCGCGGAAAAAGCGGGTTGGCGGGTAGGGTAACGGTCCTGTCCGTCTGCCCCCAGGAGTCCTCTCCGTGCTGGAAAAGATCCGCGTCATCTTCACGATCCCCGAGCTTCGGCAGAAGATCCTGCTGACGCTCGGCCTGCTCGCGATCTACCGCGTTGGCTGGCAGGTGCCGCTGCCGATCGTGGATGCCGACGTGATGTCGGCCTTCTCGAAGCAGTCGGGGGGCGTGGGCGAACTGCTCCGGACGGTGGCCGTGTTCTCCGCGAGCCAGCTCTCGCAGGCCACCATCTTCGGCCTCGGGATCATGCCCTACATCTCGGCGTCGATCATCTTTCAGCTCCTCGGCACGGTCTGGCCTCCGCTCGAGCGGCTGCAGAAGGAGGGGGAGGCCGGCCGCAAGAAGATCAACGAGTACACCCGCTACGCCACCGTGATCATCTGCATCGTGCAGAGCAGGGCCTATGTCGCCTTCCTGGCGGCCCCGGGCCGGGAACAGTCGTTGATCCAGGAGGGGTTCCTGGTCGACGGGAGGCTGCCTTTCATCTGGCAATTCGTCGCGGTGATGACGATGACGGCCGGCACGATCTTCCTGATGTGGCTCGGCGAGCAGATCGACGAGTTCGGGATCGACAATGGCATCAGCCTGCTGATCATGGCGGGCATCCTGGCGGGCATGCCCGCGGCCCTGCTCGAACTCGGCGGCGCCACCTCGTGGGAGGTGGGCGGCGGGGCCGGCACGGGTAAACTGGGCGTCGAGATGATCCCCGTGCTCGTGGCCTTGTTCATCGGCGTCGTGGCCGGCGTGGTCTTCATGACGCAGGGGCAGCGCCGGATTCCCACCCAGAGCGCCAAGCACGTCCGCGGTCGGCGCGTGTACGGCGGCACCAGGCAGTACCTGCCGCTGCGGGTCAACCAGGCCGGCGTGATGCCGATCATCTTCGCCAGTTCGCTGCTGCTGTTTCCGCAGTTCCTGTTTCAATACCTGAGCCGCGCGTTTCCCGAGAGCGACCTGCTGCGGGGACTCTACGAGTCGTTCACTCGCGGAGAGTCGTACCTCTACAACGTCGTCTACATCGCGCTCATCTACTTCTTTTGCTACTTCTGGACGGCCATCACCTTCAATCCAAAGGAGATGGCCGACAACCTGAAGAACTTCGGGGCCTTCATTCCCGGCTATCGGCCGGGCAAGCGGACGGCCGATTACCTGGAGCGGGTCATGGAGCGGATCACCTACGTCGGTGCCGGATTCCTGGCGTTGGTGGCGGTGATTCCCACGGTCGTGGCCGGGTTTCTCGGCATCCCGTTTCAGGCCGCCAGCTTCTACGGGGGTACCGGGCTCCTGATCGCCGTCAGCGTGGTCTTCGACCTCGTGCAGAAGATCGACAGCCACCTCGTGATGCGGAACTACAGCGGGCTGCTGGAGCGAAGCTGATTTCGTCGCTGCGGTCCACGGGCAGGGAGTCCGCCGTCGTCATGCCGGCCTCGCCGGCCCCACATCGTCTTTCCCATCCAGCGGCTGTCGGTCATGCGGATCATCCTCATCGGACCCCCGGGGGCAGGGAAGGGGACGCAGTGCCAGCGGCTGGTCGACTTGCTGGGGATCCCGCATCTCTCCACCGGTGAGATGCTGCGGGCGGAGGTCAAGGCCGGAACGCCGGCAGGCTTGGAGGCGGCTCGCTACATGGAGCGGGGGCAGTTGGTGCCCGACCCGATCATCCTGGGAATGGTGAACCGGCGGCTGTCCGACCCGGACTGCCGGGACGGCTGCCTCCTCGATGGCTTCCCCCGCACCCTCCCCCAGGCAGCGACGCTCGACGACCTGCTGGAGCGGCAGGCGATGAGCGTCGATGGGGTGATCGAACTGGCGGTTCCCCGCGACGAGCTGGTCCGGCGGATGCTGGCCCGGAAGCGGGCCGACGACGACCCCGAGATCTTCGCCAAGCGGATCACCAGCTTCGAACTGCAGACGGCGCCGCTGCTCGACTACTACGGCCGTCAGGGCAAGCTCGCCTCGATCGACGGCCTCGGATCCGCTGACGAGATCTTCGCGCGGGTTCGCGATGCCGTTCGCCGCTTCGAGCGGAGCGCAGTCCGTCATTGAGCGGACGATCGTGCAGGGGCCTCGCCGCCGGTATACTGTTGCCATCGGCCCTGAGCGGGCCGGTTCCGTTCGGCCCCGTGGTGTCTTGGTCGTGGTCAACCTCCGCAGCCCCCGTGAAATCGCCCTGATGCGGCGCGCAGGCCTCGTGGTCTGGGGCGCCCACCAGGTGGCCGGTCGTCTCGTGCGGCCGGGTGTCACGACCGGCGAGATCGACGCGGCCGTCGAGGCCTTCTTTCTCGGACACGGCGCTATCCCCCTGTTCAAGGGCGTGCCGGGCAAGGTGCCGTTCCCCGCGGTGTGCTGCATCTCCGTCAACGACGAGGTGGTGCATGGCATTCCCGGCGCCCGGGTCTTGCGGGCCGGCGACGTGGTCAGCATCGACACCGGATGCAGCCTGGGTGGATGGTGCGGCGACTCCGCCTTCACCCATCCGGTCGGCGAGGTGGCGGCCGACGTGCAGCGGCTGCTCGATTGCACGTCGGGCGTCCTTCAGTTGGCCATCGATCTGATGGCGATCCGGAGCCGCTGGAGCGACGTGGCCTCCGAGATGGCGAAGTACGTGCGGGACCATGGGTTTTCCGTGGTCGAGAACTTCGTGGGTCACGGCATCGGCCGGGGCATGCACGAGGACCCTCAGGTGCCGAACTTCTGCACCCCGGCCTTCCGCCGCAATCACGATTTCGAGCTCGAGCCGGGCCTCGTGATCGCCGTCGAGCCGATGGTCAATATGGGGTCGAAGAAGGTCCGTGCCCTGGCCGACCACTGGACCCAGTCGACGATCGACGGGCGGCCGAGCGCCCACTTCGAGCACACCGTGGCGATCACCGACGCCGGGCCGGTCGTGCTCACGGCGCCCCCGGCCAACGGGGAGGTCGTTGGGGGCGCGGAATCCGCTGCCTGAGCCGCAAAGGACGCAGGAACCCGCGGGTTTCAGGCCACCCCCTTGCGAACCGGCCCCCGGGCGACCTATCATCTGAGGCTCGACCCGATTCGCTCCCCAACGGTTTGCAGGGGTGGCCGGAAGCGGCCGCCATCGTCGTCATGAAGGTTCGCGCCAGCGTTCGTCGCATGTGCGACAAGTGCAAGATCGTCCGCCGTCGCGGAGTGGTGTTCGTCGTCTGCGCCGATCCCCGTCACAAGCAGCGACAGGGATGAGCGGACGGCCATCGGGGCGACAGGCGGCGGGCTCGGCGCGGGTGCCGGGAGGGATGCCGCTGCGACCAGGTTCGTGCTTGAAGAGGATTGGTTCATGCCACGCTTGATGGGTGTCGACATCCCCTCGGAGAAGAAGACCGTCTTCTCCCTCCAGTATCTGTACGGCGTCGGTCCGCGGGTGGCGCGGGAGTTGTGCCACAAGGCGGGCGTCGATCCGCTGGGGCGGGCCCGGGACCTTCATGAGGACGAACTCGCCCGCCTGGCTGCGCTGCTCGACAAGGACTACGTCGTCGAGGGGCAGTTGCGGCGGCAGGTGGCTCAAAATATTTCGCGGCTGAAGGACATCGCGACCTATCGTGGTCTCCGGCACCGTCGTGGGCTTCCGGTTCGCGGTCAGCGCACCCGCACCAACGCCCGCACGCGGAAGGGTCCCAAGAAGACCGTGGCCGGCAAGAAGGGCGTCAAGGATCTCAAGTAGGAAGGATGTCGCTGCCGGCCCCAGGTGGTTGGCGGGGTGGTGGTGTCGGGAGTTCGGTCCATCAGGGTGTGAGCAATGTCGAAGGCAGGCAAGGCAAAAAAGAAGAGCGTGTCGACGGGCATCGCCTACATCGTGGCGAGCTTCAACAACACGACCGTGACGATCACCGACGCCCGGGGCGATACGCTCTGCTGGGCCAGCGGCGGCACCTGCGGCTTCAAGGGGAGCCGCAAGGGTACGCCCTTCGCCGGCCAGATGGCCGCCCAGCAGGCGGCCGAGAAGGCTGCCAAGTTTGGGGTCAAGGATCTCGAGGTGCGGGTCAAGGGTCCGGGCAGCGGCCGCGAGAGTGCGATCACCGCCCTGCAGGCTGCGGGCATGAACGTCCGGAGCATCGAGGACATCACTCCGCTGCCTCACAACGGTTGCCGCCCCCCGAAGAAGCGCCGGGTCTGATCCGGCGTCACGTGTCCATTCCCCTCTCCTTTCAGTTCCTCCACGCCTAGAAACACGCCATGGGACGCATCACTGGTCCGGTTTGTCGCCTCTGTCGCCGCGACGGCCTCAAGTTGTTCCTGAAGGGCAGTCGGTGCGACACGCCGAAGTGCGCCTTCGAGCGGCGGCCCGTGCCGCCGGGCGTGATCCAGAAGCGGCGGCCGAAGCCCACCGACTACGGCATCCGGCTGCGTGAGAAGCAGAAGGTGAAGCACTATTACGGTGTGCTCGAGCGGCAGTTCCGCACCTACTTCGCCCGGGCGGAGCGGGGCAAGGGCAACACCGGCGAGACGCTGATGTCGCTCCTCGAGCGGCGGCTCGATAACGTCGTTCATCGCCTCGGGTTCGCTGCCTCGCGGGCGGCAGCCCGGCAGATGGTCATGCACGGGCATATCACGGTGAATGGCCGCCGGCTTGACATCCCGAGCTATCTCGTCAAGCCGGGCGATCTGGTGCGGGTCAAGAACCGCGCCAAGAGCCTGCAGTTGGTGCATGCCTCCCTGGCGGAATTTCGCCGTGAGGTGCCCGATTTCCTGTCCCGTCTCGAGGGTGCGATCCCCGAGGCTCGGGTCGACCGGCTGCCTGGGGCCGAGGATGTCTCGATTCCCGTTCAGGCCAATCTGATCATCGAACTTTGTTCCAAGTGATTTTCCGGAGGAGCGACGCATGCATATCCGTTGGCGAGGGCTCGAACTGCCCAGTGTCGTGACGGCCGACCAGGCCACGTTGACCGGCACCTACGGCAAGTTCATCGCGGAACCTTTCGAGCGGGGATTCGGGACCACCGTGGGCAACAGTCTGCGGCGCGTCCTGCTGTCCAGTCTGGAGGGGAGTTCGGTCACTCAGATCAAGCTGGCCGGGGCGCTGCACGAGTTCACCACGATCAAGGGCGTCAAGGAGGACGTCACCGACATCGTGCTCGCGGTCAAGAGCCTCGTGGTCAAGAACCACAGCGACTCGACCCGCGTGATCCGGGTCGAAAAGAGCAGTCGCGGCCCGATCACCGCCGCTGACATCCAGACTGACGACGCCGTGGAGGTGGTCAACAAGGATCTCGTCCTCGCGACGCTGACGGACGACGTGCCCTTCGAGCTCGAGATGGTTGTGGAGAACGGGAGGGGCTATGTGCCGTCGAGCGAGCACAGCCAGGCCTCGCAGGAGATCGGGATTATCCCGCTCGACGCCGTGTTCAGTCCCGTGACCAGGGTCAAGTACGAGGTCGAAGAGACCCGCGTCGGCCAGAAGACCAACTACGACAAGCTCACTCTCGAGATCTGGACCGACGGTACGATCACGCCGGAGATCGCGCTGGTCGAGGCCGCCAAGATCCTGCGGAAACACCTCAACCCGTTCGTGGGCTACACGACGCCCGGCCCGGAAGTTCCGCTGCCGGCGGCGGCCGACCTGTTCGCCGTCGAGGCGCCGCTCGAGAGCCGGCTCGGCATGTTGGTGTCGGACCTGCGGCTGTCGCTGCGGGCCGCCAACTGCCTCCACGAGGAGGGCATCGAGACCGTTCGCGATCTCGTGGGTCGGACCCGCGAGGAGCTCCTGGAGGTGCGGAACTTCGGCGACACCACGTTGCAGGAGATCGAGGACAAGCTCCGCGAAGTCGGGCTGCGGCTGGGCATGGGCATGCCGGCGGCGGTCGAAACCTGATCCGATCCGCCTGGCGGCGGACGTTTACGAGGAAACCACAGTCATGCGTCACCGTCGCAAGGGCCGAGTGCTCGGCCGAAGTCCGTCGCACCAGCGGGCGTTGCTCCGCAATCTGGCCTCCGCGCTCATGCTCACGGAGCGGGACGTCGAGTCCGGTGAGCCCGGTGCGGCGAAGGTGCGTGGCCGGATCGTGACCACGCTCCCCAAGGCGAAGGAAGTCCGGCCTGTCGTGGAGCGGTGCATCACGATCGCCCGCCGCGGCCTCGTCGCTGCGGGGCGGGCGGCCGAGTTCGGTACGACAGCCGAGCGGGGCACGGCGGCCTGGAAGGAATGGCGGGCGAGCCCGCGCTGGCGGGATTGGGCGAAGGCGATGGCTCCAGCCGTGACTGCCCGCCGGCGGGCAGTGCAACTGCTTGGCGACAAGCAGGCGGCCCGCATTCTGTTCGAGGTGGTCGCCCCCCGTTTCGCCGACCGGCCGGGTGGGTACACCCGGATTCTGAAGCTGTCGAAGCCCCGCCTGGGTGATGCCGGACAACGGGCGATCCTGGAGTTCGTGGGAGGGAGCGAGGCTTCCGCCCCACAGTCGCCCCGTCTGGAAGCCGCCAGGCGGTGATCTCGTGCCGGGAATAGGCCGCTGGCGGCTTTCCGAATAAACTGCGTGAGCGGCGTCGGTCAGCCGTCTTTCCTGCGGAGAGCCCACCATGCGTCGCGCTACCGGCCCAGGCTCCTTCCTGCTCCCGGGTGCGCTCCTGCTCGTGCTTGCGGGCCTGGCCGGGCCCTTGGCCGCCGCCCCGGAGAAGGCCGTCGACGAGCACTACGGGATCCCGCAAGTCAAGTTCATCAACGAGCAGATCACGGCGGGCTGGGCTGATGCCGGCCTGCAGCCGTCGAGTAACGCCACCGACGGCGAGTGGTGCCGGCGGGTTCATCTCGACCTCATCGGCCGCGTGCCGACGGTCAAGGAACTGGAGGCGTTCCTGACCGATTCGTCTCCCGCCAAGAAGGCGTCGCTCGTGGGCAAGCTGCTCGGCGACGATTACGTCGACGAATACGCCCGCAATTTCACCGACGTCTGGACCACGATCCTGATCGGTCGCGACGTCACCAACGAGCGGGTCAGTCGTCCCGGCATGCGGCAGTATCTCCGGCGAACGCTCTCGCAAAACAAGCCGTACGACCAGTTCATGGTCGACCTGGTCACCGCCACGGGCGTGAACGCGAACCGCAAGGGCATGGAAGGCTTCAACGGCGCGACCAACTTCCTGAGCGGCAAGATGGAGGAGATGGGCGTCGAGAACGGCGTTCAGGCCACCGCCAAGACGGCCCAGGTGTTTCTCGGGCTGCAGGTGCAATGCACGCAGTGCCACAACCATCCCTTCAACAAGGGGAAGCAGAACCAGTTCTGGGAACTCAACGCCTTCTTCCGGCAGACGGCGGCGCTGCGCCGGCGGGACGGTACCGACGACGTCCAGTGGGTCGAGCTGGTCGATCAGGATTTCGCCGGGGAGGGCGGGAACCCGGAGGAGGCGGAGTTGTTCTACGAACTCCGCAACGGCCTGATGAAGGTGGCCTATCCCGTCTTCGTCGACGGGACCGAGATTTCCAAGACGGGCTATCTGCCGGGCACGATGCAGGACGGCACGACGTACGGCGTCAATCGCCGCAAGGAGCTGGCCCAGCTGATCAAGGCCAGCCCCTACTTCCCCAGGGCCATGGTCAATCGAACGTGGGGGCATTTCCTCGGCTACGGCTTCACGAAGCCCGTCGATGATCTCGGCGACCACAATCCCCCGTCGCACCCCGAGTTGCTCGACGGGCTGGCCGAGCAGTTTCGAGAGCAGAGTTTCGACATGAAGGAACTGATGCGGTGGATCGTGCTCTCGAAGCCGTACGCCCTGTCCAGCAAGTCACTGCCCGGTAACAAGGCTGACGATCCTTCGCTGGGCGAGCGGCCGAAGTTCACCCATTTCTATCTCCGGCAGATGCAGGCCGAGCAACTCTACGAGTCGTTGTTGACGGCGACCGAGGTCGACCAGACGCGGGTGGGCGAGGATGCCGCGAAGAAGAAGGATCAGTGGCTCTCGCAGTTCATCATCGCCTTCGGCACCGACGAGGGTGACGATGCGACCACTTTCAACGGGTCGATCCCCCAGGTTCTGATGATGTTCAATGGCGAACTCATCATGGATGCGACGAGCGTGGGCAAGGGGGGCTTCCTCGACAAGGTGGCCGTCAGCGGGATGGCGCCGGCCCAGAAGATCGATGCGCTCTATCTCTCTGCCCTGGCGCGGACGCCCACCGCCAAGGAGCGGCAGGTGGCGACGGCCCTACTGGGTGCCCGCAAGGGTGACGTCGCCGGAGCGCTCCAGGATGTCTGGTGGGCCGTTCTGAACTCGAACGAGTTCATCATCAATCATTAGGCCGGAGGGCCATCCATGGCCCCTCCGGCCGTGGTGGCCTTCGGACGAGGCCGCCGGCCGCACCTCCGGGCGGCCGGGCAGTTTTTGTGGAAAAGCTGGGGTGCGGTAGCCGCAGTGGCGGACAGGGCGGGAATAAGGGATACTCGGTTCGGCGAACCTATTTTCGGCCGAGGGACGGCACGCTCTTGGCCCCAGACACCCGCTCCGTAGGAGTTCCGCCATGATCCCCGCCGGCCTCAGCAACCGTCCGCTCGACCTCCCCGCCGGCATGAACCGGCGGCACTTTGTCAGCCACATGGCCGGCGCCGCGGCCCTTGCCTCGCCCGCGACGGCCTTCACCAATACGATCCTCGCCCAGTCTGGGGACATGCGGAAGCGCCACAAGGCCGCGATTCTCCTGTGGATGGGCGGCGGTCCCAGCAGCATCGACATCTGGGATCTGAAGCCGGGCGCTCCGACGGGCGGTCCGTTCAAGCAGATCGCGACCAGTGCCGACGGCGTCGCGATCAGCGAGCACATGCCGCTGATGGCCCAGCAGATGCACCACATGGCCATCGTGCGGTCGATGAGTACGCGCGAGGCCGATCACATGCGGGGCCGGTACTACATGCATACCGGCTATGTGCCGAATCCCAATATCGAGCATCCGAGCTACGGTGCCGTGATCGCTCACGAGTTGATCGACCAGGTGCCGCACCTGGAGATTCCGCCGTTCGTGTCGGTCGGCAGCGGGAGCGTGGGCCCGGGCTTCCTGGGGATGACCTGGGCGCCGTTCGTGGTGGATTCCAACGGCAACGTTCGCAACCTCGACATGGGCATCGATCCGGCGCGACTCGCCCAGCGGCTCGAGATGCTTGCCACCGTCGAGAAGAAGTTCATCGGTGAGAAACGGGGTGGCTCGTCGGAGGACCACATGAAGGTGCTCGACAAGACCGTCAATCTGATGACCAGCGAGCAGATGAAGGCCTTCAAGGTGATGCAGGAGCCAGCGGAGGTGCGGGAGAAGTACGGCAACACCGGCTTCGGCCGCGGCTGCCTGATGGCCCGGCGGCTCGTGGAGATGGGCGTTCCCTTCGTCGAGGTCGATCTCGGCGGCTGGGACAACCACGGCGGCATCTTTCAGACGCTTTCAGGGACCAAGCTGCCCGAGCTCGACAAGGCGATGAGCGCCCTCGTCAGCGATCTGGCGGATCGCGGGATGCTCGACGACACGGTGGTGATGTGGATGGGCGAGTTCGGCCGCACGCCGAACATCAATGGCGGCGGCGGGCGCGACCACTGGGCCCGCAGCTGGAGCACGGTGGTGGGCGGCGGTGGATTCAAGCGGGGCATCGCCGTGGGCGAGACCAGCTCCGACGGCAAGGAGGTCATCACCGAGCCCTACTCCGCGCAGGATCTGATGGCGAGCGTGCTCAAGGCTCTCGACATCTCGCTGGAGACCACCTTCACCAGCAAGAGTGGCCGGCCGATGAAGATTGCCAACGCCGGCAAGGTGATCAAGGAACTCTTCGCCTGAGCAGCCTGCCCGACAGGCAGCGAGCAGCCGCAGAGCGGCGGGGCGTCGCCCGATTCGAGGGGACGGCCCGACCGCTCGCGGTGTTGGTGGGGCCGGTTCTGCTGGAGCAGTTCCTGGCGCTCGCGGTCGGCTTCGTCGACAAGTGGCTGGCGGGCAACCTGTTCACCGAGTCGGAGCCGCTGGCGGCCGTGGGGCTGGTGGCATACTGCCTGGCATTCCTGCCGGTCGTGTTCGTGCTGCCGACCTCGGCCGCGACGGCGCTCGTCGCCCGGAGCGTCGGGGCCGGTGACCTCGCCGGCGCCCGACGGGCGGCCGGGCAGTGCTTCTTCGTGGCGGCGGTGCTCGTGGCGGTCGCGATGGGGCTGGCGACCCTCGGCGGTGGCGGGTTTGTGCGGCTGCTCGGCCTTCCCCCAGGCAGCAGCGGCCTGGCCGCCCGCTACCTGGCGATCGTTTTTCCGGCGTTGCCCTGCATGGCGGCGGTCTTTGTCGGGGTCGCCGTGTTGCGTGGTGCCGGCGACATGACGTCGGGCCTGGTGGCCATGACCGTCGTCAACCTGGTCAATGCGGGCGCGAGCTTCGCCCTCGCGACAGGAATGGGGGGCCTGCCACGGCTGGGCTGGGACGGCTTGGCCTGGGGCACCGTCGCCGGATACGCGAGCGGTGCGGGCTGCGTGGCGTGGCTGCTCAGCCGCCCCGCACGCGGTCTGCGCACCGGACCAGCCGACTGGGCTCCGCAGCGGGCCGAACTCCGCCGCGTGGCCCGCGTCGGCACGCCGGCCGGGATCGACGCGCTCGGCAACGCCGCCTGTCATCTGACGTTTCTGAGCGTTGTGAACCGGCTCGGCGACGTCGATGCGGCGGCCCATTCGGTGGCCGTCACGATCGAGTCGCTCGCCTTCCTGCCGGGCAGCGCGTTCGCGGTGGCGGCGGCGACGCTCGCGGGGCAGTTTCTGGGGGCCCGCGACGAGCCTCGGGCGCGGCGCAGTGTCTGGCAGGCCGCCGGAGTGGCCGTCGTGTTGATGGGGACGGCCGGGGCCCTGTTTCTGATGGCCGCCGAGCCGCTCGCGGCGTGGTTCACCGGGGGCGCGGGGCGGCAGCCCGACGTGGCGCGCCTGGCCGCCCGACTGGTGCGGATCGTGGCCCTGGCCCAGCCGCCGCTCGCCCTGCTGATGGTGCTTTCCGGCGGCTTGCGGGGGGCCGGCGCCACCCGGCCGCCCCTGGTGGTCAACTTCGCGGGCCTGCTGCTGATCCGGCTGCCGCTGGCGTTCATGCTGGCCTGGCCGCAGGTGCCGCTGCCCGCCGGGCTGGGCACGCTGGCAGGCTTTGATCTGGGCGTCCGCGGCGCGTGGCTGGCGATGGCGGTCGATCTGACCGCCCGCGGTCTGGCGATGCTCCTCATCTTCCGCGGCCGGTCCTGGTCGCGGATGGTCGTCTGACCGCGGCCGACGCCGGCCGGGTTTGGCATGGTCAGAGGAATCGCACACGATACACTTCCTCTCGCGGCGGATGGCCGCGTTTCTCCCGAGGGCCCTCGATGGCTGCCGTCGATCTGGAAATCGAACACTGGAGCACCGCCGACGCGGCCGATCTTTACGAAGTGAACCGCTGGGGCAACGGCTACTTCTCGGTCGGGCCCAACGGCCACCTGCTCGTCCATCCCGACAAGGATCCGACCCGGAGCATCGACCTCAAGCAGTTGATCGATCGGCTCCAGGTTCGCGGCATCGACCTGCCTATCCTGCTGCGGTTCGCGGAGATCCTGCAGCACCGGCTGGGCGAGATGCATCGAGCCTTTTCCGCGGCGATGCAGGAAAACGGCTACAACGGCGAGTATTGCTGCGTCTATCCGATCAAGGTGAACCAGCAGCGGCAGGTGGTGGAGGAGGTGCTCCGGTTCGGGCGACCGTTCCGCTTCGGCCTCGAGGCCGGCAGCAAGCCCGAACTCCTGGCCGTGATCGCGCTGGCCGACGACGATACGCCGATCATCTGCAACGGCTTCAAGGATGCCGAGTTCATCGAGACGGTGATGATGGCCCAAAAGATGGGCCGCCACATCATTCCCGTCGTGGAGCGGTTCTCCGAACTGCACCTGATCATGGAATACGCCGAAAAGCTCGGCGTCCGTCCCCGTGTTGGGATGCGGATCAAGCTCGCCGCCCGGGGCAGCGGCCGCTGGCAGTCGTCGGGCGGATTTCGCAGCAAGTTTGGCCTGACCGCCAGCGAGCTCGTCCGCGGCCTCGATCTCTTGGCCGAGCGGGGCATGGCCGACTGCCTCCAGTTGCTGCATTTCCATCAGGGCAGCCAGATCACCAACATCCGCCACATCAAGACCGCGCTCAACGAGGCCTCGCGGATCTACGCCGAGCTGGTCAAGCGGGGGGCCGGGCTGCGGTACCTGGACGTCGGCGGTGGCCTGGGCATCGACTACGACGGCTCGCAGACCAACTTCGAGTCGAGCGTGAACTACAGCCTCCAGGAATACGCCAATGACGTCGTCTACCACGTCCAGAACGCCTGCGACGAGGCGGGCGTGCCGCATCCCACGATCATCTCGGAGAGCGGCCGGGCCGTGGTCGCGTATCACAGCGTGCTGATCTTCGGGGTGCTCGGCGTCTCGGAACAAGGTGGCACCGCAGCCGTCGTTGAGCCTGCCCCCGACGCCGAGCAGCCGCTGGTCGACCTCCACGAGACCTACCAGAACATCAACGTCCGCAACCTGCTCGAGAGCTTCCACGACGCCCAGCAGTCGCTCGACACGGCACTCAACCTCTTTGCCAGCGGCTACCTCCCGCTCGACCAGCGGTCGGCGGTCGAGAATCTGTACTGGGCGATCTGCCGGAAGATCGCCAAGCTCGCCAAGCAGATGGAATTCGTGCCCGAGGAACTGGAAGGCCTGGAGGCCTCGCTCTCCGACACCTACTTCTGCAACTTCTCCCTCTTCCAGTCGATCCCCGACAGTTGGGCCATCAAGCAGCTGTTTCCCGTGATGCCGATCCATCGGCTCAACGAGAGGCCCACACGCAACGCCGTGCTGGGCGACGTGACGTGTGATTCCGACGGCAAGATCGACCAGTTCATCGACCGTCGCGACGTCAAGCGGACGCTCCCCCTGCACGCCTGGCAGAACGAGCCCTACTACCTCGGCGCCTTCCTGATCGGCGCCTACCAGGAGATCCTCGGCGATCTGCACAACCTGTTCGGCGACACCAACGCCGTGCACGTCAGCACCGACGAGCGCGGGGAGGTGGTGGTCGATGCGGTGATCAAGGGGGACACGGTTCGCGAGGTGCTCGATTACGTCGAGTTCGACTCCAACCATCTCGTGCAGCGGCTGCGCGACTCGATCGAGCAGGCGGTTCGCGAAGGGCGGATCTG
>JBJTPO010000475.1:0-2776 GCA_046075145.1 Planctomycetota bacterium | reverse complement strand
GTGCAGCTGGCCGAGGCGCTGGAGAAATTGGGCAAGCCGACTTTCTTCGAGACGCCGGCATGGAGTTTCAACATGGGATGAAGTTCCTGTTGGGTGGGTGGCTTGGTGGGTCGGGAAACAGCGAGGGCGTGGGCTGACGGGTCTTGGGCTTCCCGCCATGCGCCACGCCCTCGCTGGATGAATCACACGGCCTGCTACGCGTCAGCAGGCTCGAGGTGCGGTCAGGCAGCCGCTCGGGCCAACTGCTTCTTGGCCTTCTTCCGGGCCTTCGTGCTGGGGTCGAAGAACGGCGCCCGACAGCCGTAGCCGAGCGCGTCCCAGTCGATGAACCCCGCCTCCGGGAGATCGATCAGGTCGAGCATGCACTCCGGGTCGAGGTCGGAACTGGAATCCTCGGGGCCGGTCAGCATGAAGCCACGGCGCCGAATCTCGTGGGAGTCTTCGCCGGTGACATGGGCAACGGCGTCGATCAGTTCGAGGTCACTCATGACAGAGCATCTCCTAGGAAAAGGGGAAAACAGGGACAGGAAACACGCCCGGCAGCCAGAGGGGCCGACGGGGAGACGAGGGGACTGCGGTAGGCGGAGCCGCTCGACGGCAGGAGGCTGTAGGAAGCGGCCGGGCCTGCTTCTTGTAGTCTTGGAGTCTGGGTGAATAGCCTAACTGCCGCTATCAGCTGCTTGCGGCACAAGTGCGGTGCCACAATGTGGGATGGTCTGCACTAATCGACAGCGTATAAGCCGATGGTGCGAAAATGGCTCGTGTCCCAACAAGGAGCAGTCATGGTGTGTTGTCAGCCTGATAGGGGCGTGGTTCGCTGCTCGCTTTTTTGTGCCCTAGCGTTCGCCCTCCCGTGCTTCACTGCCGTAGGCATGGAGCAGGTGAAACTATCCGATAACAAGCAGGGCTTCGTGTTGAGCCCGTCGGGTGACCGCTTCACCCCATGGGGACACAACTACGCCTCGGTCGACATTTTGGAACGCCTGAGCAGTGAACCGCTCCGAGTCGAACGAGAGTTCGCCGAAATGAAGGCCGCAGGCACCACGGTGGCTCGAATACATCCAGAAATGCCCCGGATCATGCTCGGGCCGAATAAAGCCGATCCACTCGCGCTTGAGCAAATCACTTCCTTGCTCAGGATTGCCGAGAAATCTGGCATCCACCTCATGATCACAGGACTGGCGTGCTACAAGATCGCCGATCGCATGGCGTGGTATGACTCCATGGACACGAGCGAGCGATGGAAGACGCAATGCTTCTTCTGGGAAACCATCGCCCGAACTTGTGCGGGCAGTCCAGCCGTATTCGCGTACGATCTTGTGAACGAACCGGCGGCGGCCGGGACTCCAGCCGATGGCTGGTACATGGGTCGAATGGGCGAGGTGGAATTTTGTCAGCGGCTCAGCCTTGATAGCGGCAGAGACAATGGTGACGAAGTGTTTCGCGAATGGACCGCACGCATGGTCGCTGCGATCCGTTCGCAGGACCGCACGCATCTCATCACCATGGGGATGCTGCCATTCCCCAACGCTTACAAGGCCGCGGCAGAAAAGCTGGATTTCGTCTCCCCCCACCTGTATCCCAAAGAAGGAAAAGTCGATGACGAAATCACGTTGCTCCAACGGTTTTCGTGGGGCAAGCCGGTCGTCATCGGCGAAACCTTTCCGTTGTCCTGCAGCGTGGAGGCCGAGCGTGCCTTCCTGCTCGATAGCCGCCCTCTGGCGCAAGGCTGGCTGGGACACTGGCCGGATGAGTCGCCCGACAGGCTTGCCGCGCTCAAGAAAGACGGTCAAGCCACGATTCACAACCTGATTTGGCTCTCATGGGTTGAGCTCTTCAAGGAGCTGGAAAGGCAGATGACGAGCGAAACCATTCGCTAACAGCTTATTTGCCGCCTCGATCGCTCGATGTGAAGCACATAGGGGCACCGGCCGCCAACGCAGCGGTCCGGAAGAAGGAAGACACGCCCGGCAGCCAGAGGGGCCGACGGGGAAGAACAGGGGCCGCCCACGGATAGTACGAGGCGGCTATCGGGGCATCACGGACGCAGCATCAGGCGATGTGCAGGGCTGCGGTTGCTCGACCGTGATAACGCAGCGAGACTTGCGGGGTATTGGGCGATAAGCCAGCGAAGCGTTGCCAAGCAGGCGACAGGCATGACGCTATCTACATCAATTCATTGACGCCTACTGGAGGGGTGCGTAAGTGTTTGAGGAAATGAGCGCTGGCCGAAAGGCCCAGCACACCGCGAAGTGGGCTCGTACCATGACAAAATGGCTCGTCACATACTCCCGCCGCACCGGTGCTCGGTGGAACCTCGTTGATTTCGGTGGCAAATACGGTTCCGAGGCTCGCGGTATCGTGGACCTCGTTGCCATTCGGAAGGATCATCGCCAAGAGCGACCGTCGCTCAAGCGAGGCGATCTATTTGAAATAGTGCTCATCCAGACGAAGGGTGGTTCTTCGCCAAGGCCCAAGCCCGAGGATATTGACCGATTGCAAAGAGTCGCCAAGCACCATAGGGCTTCTGCTGTCGTTCTGGCTGAGTGGAAACGCGGTGAGCGACTCGATTTGTCCGTACTCAAAAGGGACATGTGGCATCGCGTGTCACCAGAGGAAGTATTCGGGTAATCACGCCGCATTGCTGGGAATCACGGGATGCGCTGAGCTGGAGCCACGTCTAGCGTGATGGATATTCGTCTGATCGAAGACCGGTTGACAACGAGCTTTCACCTGCAGCTTCACCTTCCAGCCAGCCCCTCTCCGCCCCCAACGC
>JBJTPO010000474.1:0-2203 GCA_046075145.1 Planctomycetota bacterium | reverse complement strand
CCTCCTCCACCGCCAGGGGCCGGCCCGTCGTCACGCGATGGCCGCAGCCGGAGTGGGGCTCGGCCGGAGCCACGACCACCGCCTCCCCGCCGAGCGACCGGGCGGCGACAGCCAAGGCGGCGAGCCCGGGGGCGTCGATGCCGTCATCGTTCGTGAGCAGGATCTTCATGCCGCCGCCGTCACCCACCGGCCCCGGCAGGCCTCGGCAGCCCCGCGTCGCGGACCAGTTCCCGGAGGATCGCCCAGACGCCGTCGGCCGCGTCGGCAGCGAGGCGGCAGACATCCTCCGCGTCGGTGTGTTCCGGGGCGTCGGGCCGGGCGACGTTCGTGACCACCGAGCAGGCCACCACGTCGAGGCCCATCCGTGCGGCCGCCACGATCTCGGGCACGGTCGACATGCCCACCACGTCGGCCTCGATCCGTCGCAGCATCCGATACTCGGCCCGCGTCTCGTAGCTCGGTCCAGAGAGAAACGCGTACACGCCCCGGCGAGCGATCGCCCCGGCCCGCCGCGCGGCAACGAGCGCCCGCTCGCCGAGCGCAGCGCTGTAATAGGAAGCATGAAGATCGGCCGCCGGCAGCGGCGGCGCCGGCTCGAGCGCGTCGCCCCACGGGCGGCGCACGAGGTCGACGTGGTCGGTCAGGATCACGAGTTCACCGCTGGTCATCGTGGGACGCAGGCCGCCCGAGGCGTTGGTCACGAGCAGCCGGTTCACGCCCAGCGCCGCCAGCAACTCGACGCCGCGGGTGAGCATCTCCGGAGGAAATCCCTCGTACCCATGCACGCGGCCCTGAAGCATCGCGACCGGCACGCCGGCGATGGTTCCGCAGGCGATCCGCCCCGCGTGCCCCGTGGCGGTGGAACGGGCGAGCCAGCCGGTCTCGACGCCCGGCATCGTCCAACGATCCTCGAGCCGGTCGACGAGCCCGCCCATACCCGTGCCGAGGATCACGCCGACCGCCGCGCGGCGGCCGCCGGCGGTCACCACCTTCGCTGCTGCCTCTCCCGCCTGGCGACGCGGCCACCCTGGCCTCAGCCGCGGACGGCCGCCCGGCGGCGGCCCTGACGCATCCTGCTCGTGCCGCGACATGAAACGTCCCGTTCCTCCGAAGGCTCGCGGCGGGCCGCGGCCGTGAGACGCCGGGCGAACGCCTCGCCGCCCCGACTCACGTCACGCATTTGCCGGACCACCGTGAAAATCATATTCTCCCGCGGCCGCTGGTGAACCGGCAACTGCCGGGCCCCGCCACGCAGGACCACCCCCCGGAGCCCCCGACCCGATGCCCACCCGCGCCGAACGCTTCGCCGGTCTCTCCGTCGCCCTGGTGACGCCGTTTCGCGACGGGGCCGTCGACTCGGCCCGGCTCCGGGAGCAGATCGATTTTCAGGCGGCCGCGGGCACCACCTGCATTTGCCCCGTGGGCACCAAGGGCGAGTCGCCCACGCTCACCCACGACGAGCACGAGCGGGTGATCGACGAGAGCGTGCAGGCCGCGGCCGGCACCACCTGCATCTGCCCCGTGGGCACCACCGGCGAGTCGCCCACGCTGACGCACGACGAACACGAGCGGGTGATCGGCGAGAGCGTCGCCGCGGCCGCGGGCCGGATGCTGGTGATGCCGGGCACCGGCTCCAACTCCACCGCCGAGGCGGTGCGGCTGACGAAGTTCGCCGCCAAGGCCGGGGCCGACGCGGCCCTCGTGGTCGGTCCCTACTACAACCGTCCCACGCAGCAGGGCATCTACGAGCACTTCAAGGCGCTCACCGAGGCGGTCGGCATCCCGATCTGCATCTACAACATCCCGGCGCGGACCGGCAGCAACATCGAGCCCGAGACGATCATCCGCCTCGCCGAGCTCCCGGGCATCGCCATGCTCAAGGAGGCGACCGGCTCGATGGACCAGGCCTCGCAGGTGCTCGCAGCCACCGACCTCACCGTGCTCTCCGGCGACGACAGCATGACGCTGCCGCTCCTCGCCATCGGCGGCCGCGGCGTGATCTCGGTCGTGGGCAATCTCGTGCCGGCCGACATGAAGGCGCTGATCGACGCGTTCGACAGGGGCGACCTCGCCGCCGCCCGCCGGCTGCACGCCAAGCTCTTCACGCTCTGCCGTGACCTGCTCGGCCTGGCCAGCAATCCGATCCCGATCAAGGCAGCGATGGCGATGACCGGCCGCGACACCGGCGAGGTGCGGCTGCCGC
>JBJTPO010000473.1:0-10823 GCA_046075145.1 Planctomycetota bacterium | reverse complement strand
CTCGCGATCTCGCCGCCCACGAGCGGTTTCGCGACGCGTACGACCGCCGCCTCCGCGAGCGGCCCTCCTCGCCGCGGGTGCACCGGATGGCGCAGGAGATCGCCCGACGGATCGTGCCGATCACGGCCGCGAATGCCGATGAGCGGGTGAGGGACCATGTTGGCAGGCATCTCGACCCCGAAACGGCCGCCTATCTCTTTCGTGAGCCGCCGGATGCCGATCTCGAGGCCGCGCGACTCGCGTGGATCGGACGTTTCCACGGTCAGGGAGTGCAGGCGATCGAGGCGCGGTCGAGAGTACGGCAGGCGATCTGGCGGCGGCCCGACGTCGCCGCCCTCACGAAGGCCTATGAAGAGGCCGCGTCGGTCAACACCGATGACACGATCGACGACCGCCTGATCGGCGCGATCCTGCTCCACGCCCTCGACGCGGACAGTGAATCGGCCCGCCCGTTCGAACGGCGCACGATCACGCTGGCCGCCGGGGACGCGTTCATCCGCCAGGGCGACACGGTCGGCGAGATGTACGTCGTGCTCTCGGCCACCGCCCCGCTCGTCGTGCTGCACCAGACGGAGGCCGCGCCCGAGCCACGCCAGGTCGCGACGCTCGCCGCGCCCACGGTGCTCGGTGAGATCGGCATGTGGCGGGGCCAGCCCGCCGTGGCCACGGTGCTCACCCGCAGGCCGAACCGGCTGGACGTGCTCGTGATCGACGCGCGGCGGTTCGAGTCGCTTAAAAATGAGTCCGGCTTCCGCGCCGCGACCGCCGCGGAGGTGCAGCGGCGGCTGTCGCTCAACTCGGCGCTCGTCGGCACGCTGCTCGACGACACGGCGGCACGCACGGGTGATCCGCGGCTGAAGTCGATCGCCCAGCTCTTCCGCTACCTCACCGGCGACTCCCACGTGGCCCTCGACGCCGTCATCGATCTCCGCGAGGAAGCCACGCCGGCTGAATGCATCGAGGCGCTCCGCACGCAGGTGGATGCGGTGATCGCTGCGGGGGGGTTGCCGCCCGACCTCGAACGGTATCTCGGCCACGTCGTGGCGACGATCGGATGAGCGCCCCTTCCGCCACCGTGCCAACGAGCAGGACGACCGCGGCATCCGGCGGCCGCCGCGGCGACCTCGACGCCCTGCGCGGCGTCGCGATGATCCTCGGCGTCGTGCTTCATGCGACGCTCGCCTACTTCCCGATCCCCTGGCCGGTTCAGGATCTGCATCAGGCACCCTGGCTGGCCATGGTCTATGCCGTGATCCACGGCTTCCGGATGCAGCTGTTTTTTCTCTTGAGCGGCTTCTTCACGATGCTCGTGCTCCGGCGTCGGGGCCTCCGCGGCCTGCTCGCCCAGCGGGCACTGCGGATCGCCCTGCCGCTGGTGGTCGCGATGCTGACAATCGTGCCCCTGAACCAGGCGGTGATGTCGTGGTCGATCAAGCAGGAGGCGGCGAGTGTCACTGCGCGAAATCCTCTCGCCGGAGGCATCCTCGCGGACGATGTCGCCACCACGCGCGATGCCCTCGCGACAAACCCGGACGTTGCGTCGCGCGATCCGGTGACCGGTGTCCCGCCGCTGCTGCTGGCCGCCATGGGCGGCAATGCGGAGATCGTGTCGCTGCTTCTCGACGCCGGCGCTCTTACCGATGGCACGGGTCGCGACGGGAGCACGCCGCTCCACGGCGCCGCCTTCATGGGCCATGACGACGTGGTGCAGCTTCTCCTCGACCGCGGTGCCGACGCCGGTGTTCGCAACAGGGCCAGCCGGACGGCCCTCGATGCCCTTGGCTCGTCCACCGACATGGCGGTGTTCGTGGCACGGTTTCTCGGGCTGAAGACCCGCACCGCCGACGAGGTGGCCCAGGGACGCGCCCGGGTTCGCGAGCGTCTCGTCGCCCGGACGCCCGGCGTCGTTCCGGATCATCCCATCGAGGCCCTCGCCGCCCGCTACGAGGCGGCGCTCGCCTCGCCCCGGTTCCGAATCGACATCGCCGGACGGCCGTTGCACCTCTTCGGATCCGCGGTGTTCGACCACCTCTGGTTCCTCTGGTATCTCTGCTGGCTCATCGCCGCGTTTGCGCTCGCCGAAGCCGTCGGCCTCGGCCCCACCGGCCGGTACCGCTGGTGGCTGGTGCCGCTCACCTGCCTGCCGCAGGCGCTGATGTGGTCGCCCTTTGGACCCGACACGGCGCTCGGCCTGTTGCCGACGCCGCACCTGTTGTTGTTCTACGGTTGCTTCTTCTGGTTCGGAGCGGGCACCTACGCCGCCGAGGGCACCGACACCCCACTGGGCAGGCACTGGAAGATCCTCCTCCCGCTCTCGCTCCTGGTGCTGTTTCCGGCGGGAATCGCCACGATCGGCAACCTGCCGGCCACCGTCGTGCTCCAGCCGGCCTTCGCCTGGGTCACCGCGATCGGCTTGATCGGACTCTTCCGCCGCACCTGCTCCCACCCGTCGGCCGCCGCCCGCTGGCTGGCCGATGCCTCCTATTGGATGTACCTTGCCCACCTGCCGCTCGTGATCGCCATCCAGACGCTGCTCCGCGATCAGCCGTGGCCCGCGGGCGTGAAGTTTCTCGCCGTGAACGCCATCGCCGTGGTGGTGCTGCTCGTCACCTACCGGTGGTGCGTGCGCTATACGCCGATCGGCTGGCTCCTGAATGGTCCGCGCAAACCGCATCCAGTTGCTTCTTGATCATGACGCATCCGCCCAGCACGAGTTCGAGGAGACGCCACGCATGAGCCTGTCCCTGATCGACACCTGCCTCGCCGCCCTCGGAGCGCCTCCCGGCGGCGGCCTGCCAGGGCTGCTCGCGCGGACCACGCTCGACCACGTCGAACTCCTGCAAACCCCCGGCCTGTGGGGCCATGATCCTGCCGACAACTCGTATTGGCTTCCGGCGGCCGGCGACCCCGCGCCGCTCCCGGCCGCCAGCCGCCGGCTCCTTGCGGCGATCGAGGACGTGATCGCGGGGGCCGAGTCGCTCGTCGATATCGCGGCGCTCGAGCCGCTGGCGTCGGGCGCCTTCGCCGCCGCGATCCGCCGCGGACTCGCCCGCGCCGCGTCCCGCGGCCGCCCGCTCACCGTGCGGATCCTTTACGGCCGCCACCGGTTCGTCCAGCAAAACGACGCCGACTTCGAGGCGTCGATCCGCGATCTCGCCGCCGACATCCCGCGCGAAGCCGACATCCGCCTCCATGCCTGCCGGATGGAGACGTCGAACCACCAGACCTCGCCCTCGTGGAACCACGCGAAGATCGTGGCGGCCGACGGCCGGCGGGTGATCCTCGGCGGTCACAATCTCTGGCATGCCGACTCGTTTTCCTTCGCGCCCGTGCACGACGTCTCGGCACTGATCGACGGGCCGGCGGCAGGGGAGGCCCATGCCTTCCTCGATCACCTCTGGGCCTGGGTGGGCCGGCAGCTCGTGAACCCGGCCCCCGAGGGCAGCATGACGTCCGTGCAATGGAAGGAAGGACGGATCGAGCCCGCGGGACCTCCCGCGGCCGTGCCGCGCGGCGCGGTGCCCGCCGGCCGGATCCCGGCGCTCGCCGTCGGCCGACTCGGCAGCGGCGTGCTCCCCGACCCACGGCTGGCCAACGTCGGTGCCGCCGTGGCGGCCATCGCCTTCCGGCAGGCCCGCGAGTCGATCCGCATCAGCCAGATGGACTTCGGCTTCCACTGGGAGGGCGTCAACTTCTGGTCGGCCGATGTGGTCGCGGCCCTCGCCGACGTGCTCACCGACCCGGGCAGGCATGTGGACGTCTCACTCGTGCTCAGCGAGCCCGGGGCGAAGACGGCGGCCGGCGGACCCTATTCCTTCGGCACGACCATCGCCGACATCGTGAGTGAGATGCGGCGGGTGATCGGCGACCGGCCGCTCACCGGCCGGATGCAGGTTGCGCCGCTGCGATTCTCACCGCATGGTGATCGTTGGAGCCACGATGGCGTGGACCTCAAGATCATCAACCACGCCAAGGTCTGGATCGTGGACGAGCGGGCGTTTCACGTGGGCTCCGACAACCTCTACCCGCACAACCTGCAGGAGTTCGGCACCGTGATCGAGTCGGATGAGCTCGTTCGCGAGCTCGTGGCCGACTACTGGACTCCGCTCTGGGGCTTTTCCAGCCGAGCCGCCGTCGCCGTCTAAAGCCGACGCGATACCGCCGGCGTGAGCATGCGCCCCGTGGCGGTCAGTCGATGCCGTACCGCCGGCGGATGAGCGCGAAGAACAGCGACTCCGGCAGCAGCTTTCGCAGCCGCAGGACCAGCGGGGCGGGAGCGGCCACCGGATACCGAAGCCGCCAGCCGCGATCCGCAATCGCCCGCACGATCGTGTCGGCGACGACTGCGGGGTCCGCGCCGCCGCGGTCGGCGGCCGTCGAGGAGATGGCGTCGCACCGCTCGACCAGCGCATCGTAGGCTCCGTCGGTCGGCCTCGGAGCCTGCTCCCGGCTGCGGCCGTAGAAGTCGGTACGGATCGCCCCGGGCTCGACAAGCCGCACGCGGATGCCGAACGGCCGCAGCTCGTACGCGAGCGATTCGCTGAACCCCTCCACCGCCCACTTCGTCGCGTGGTAGGCGGCATAGAGCGGAAACGTCACCCGGCCGCCCATCGACGACACCTGCACGATCGTGCCGGCCCGCTGGCGCCGCATCACCGGAATCACCTCCCGCGTGACCCGCATCAGCCCCAGCACGTTCGTCTCGCACTGCCGGCGGATCACGTCGTCATCCATCGCCTCGAAGACGCCGTCGACGGCATAGCCCGCATTGTTGACCACCGCGTCGAGCCGGCCGCAGGCGGCGACGGCGGCCGCCACGCCGGACGTGACGCTCTCCGGATCCGTCACGTCGAGGGGCAAGACGGTGACACCGGGCGTCGTGGCGAGGTCCCCGGCGTCGGCGGGCCGGCGCATCGTGGCGGCCACCCGCCAGCCCCGCGCGGCACAGGCTACCACCGTCGCCCGACCGATGCCCGACGAGGCCCCGGTCACGAGCACGCTCGGCGGTGGAGTCTGTTCTCGGGTCATGCCGCACTCCCCGTCACTGGTCGGCCCGTGCGGAAGGCCTGCTCGACGATGTAGGCCGCCCTGGCCACGCCGTCGGTCTGGGCGATCTGTCGGGCCCGCTGCCGGGCCCGATCTCGATAGCCCGGCTCGTCGAGCACGCGCACGATCGCCTGTCGCAGCCGCGCAGCGGTCAGTCGCCGCGGCAGAACGACTTCGGCGACGCCGAGCCACTCGAGCCTGCGGGCCACGCCGGGCTGGTCGTTCGTGATCGGGATCGCCACCATCGGCACGCCCCGGGTGAGCGATTCGAGTGCGGTGTTGAGCCCCGCATGCGTGATCGCCAGCGTCGCCTTCGGGAGCAGGGCCAGCTGCGGTGCGACCGGCACCACGATCGGGGAGCCGGGGCAGCGGGCCGCCAACGCCGTGGCATCCTGATCGGTGGCGCCCAGCGAGATCACGAGCTGGGCGTCGAGCGGCGCCATGGCCTCCGCGATCGTGGCGAACATGCCGGCCAGTCGGTTCTGTAGCGTGCCGAGCGACGCATAGATGAGCGGCCGGCCGTCGAGGCGATCCCATGGAAACGAGACCTCGTCCATCGCCACCGCATGCCATGGACCGGTGAAGTGCAGCCGCGGTTCGGGCCGCGACCGCGGGAAGTCGAAGAACGCCGGCTGCTGGGCGATCTCCGCCAGAAAGGCGGGCTCCTCCTCGCTGTGTCGCGGCATGAGTCCGTGACGGACGCGATGCGCGTTGATCACGTCGCGGACCGGCGACGTCACCCGGTACAGAAACCAGTTGCCGATCCGGTTGCGGAGCCGGCCGAGGGGCCCCGGCCGATACCGCCAGGGCAGCACGGCCGGCGGGCAGCCGGGATCGCGGTTGAGCGCCAGGGCGTTGCAGACTTTCACGAACGGGAGCCCTGCGATTTCGGCCGTCGTGCCGGCGGCTGGATTCACCTGATCGACGAGCATGGCATCGATGCCTGCCGCGCGGATCACGCCCGGCAGGTCGCGGAGCGTCACCTCCGCGGCCAGCCGCATCATGTCGATCGTGTAGCGAAGCGCCGCGCGAGCGCTCATCCCGCCGAGCCGCACCGCCTGCGAGGAAAGCGACCCCCGGGGAAACTCCGTCGCGCCGATGGCCGCGAAGCCGAGGCCCGCGGCCAGAGCCTTCGCCTCGCCGTCGGGCCGGGCCGCGAGCGTGACGCGATGCCCCCGGCGGGCGAGTTCGCGACCGAGCGTCGTCATCGGGTTGAGATGGCCGGTGAGTTCCGGGCAGGCGAGACCGATGTGCATGGGGTTCACGCGAGCGCCGCCCGCTCGAGCTTCAGCATGACCGGCCGGGAGGTGCGGAGCGTGACCCTCGGCCGGGGCTTGATCGGCGCGGGATCGACGAGCCGCGTCCGAAACCGCGACAGCAACGTGCCCACGATGATCTGCGACTCGATCATCGCGAAGCTGTTGCCGAGGCAGGTGCGCGGGCCGGCGCTGAAGGGCAGGTAGGCGAACTTGTTCTTCTGCTCCTCGGTCCCCGGCTCGAACCGCTCCGGCCGAAACGCCTCCGGATCCCGCCACAGCTCCGGCAGGCGGTGGATCGCGTAGGGGCAGAAGATCACCAGATCGCCCTTCGCCACGCGGGTGCCCCCGAGGTCGTCGGGGGCGAGGGCCCGGCGGTCGAACATCCAGACCGGAGGGTAGAGCCTGAGCGTCTCGGAGATCACGGCCTTGAGCCGCGGAAGCCTGGTCACGTCGTCGACGGTCGGGGCCCGGCCGCCGGTCGCGGCGACGAGCTCGGCCCGCAGCCGCTCCTGCTCCTCGGGATGCCGGTCGAGGAGCACCCACAGCCACGACAGGGCGTTGGCCGTGGTCTCGTGCCCGGCGATCATCATCGTCATCACCTCGTCGCGGAGCTGGCGGTCGCTCATCGACTCCCCCGTCTCCGCGTCCCGCGCGAGCATCAGGATCGTGAGCAGGTCGCGGTGGGCGGCATCGCCCTGTCTGCCCTCGGCGAGCCGCCGCCGCTTCGTGGCGATCAGCCGCTCCACGATTCGGTTCAGTGAATCGAGCGCGGGCCGGAGCCGGCGGTTGTTGGCCGTCGGGATCCAGAGCGGCGGCCGGATCGGTGACGCCACGCGGGCTGCGAGGCAGGCGAGGATCGTGGGGAAGACGCGGTTGATCTCGTCGGCATCGTCGGCCATGTCGTCGCCGAAGAGCGTCTCGGCCACGATTCGTAGCGTGAGCTTCATCATGTCGGTGCAGGCATCCACCGGCTCGCCGCGGCCCGCCGCCTCGTCCCAGCGGTCGGCGCACTCGTTCGCCATCCGGGTCATGATCGGCCCGAAGTGGCGGACGCTCTCGCCGTGGAAGGCCGGCTGGGCGATCCGCCGCTGCCGCTTCCAGAAGGCCCCGCCGCTGGTGAGCATGCCCTCGCCGAGGACGACGCGGACGGCGTCGAAGCCGGGGGTGTGCTTGTCGTAGTTGGTATCGTTGTCGAGCAGTACGTGGCGGATGAGGGCGGGATCGGAGACGAGATGCCCCCGCGTGAGGCCGATCTTCAAGGGCACGATCGGCCCCTGCCGCGACCGGCGGCAGAACTCGCCGAGCGTGTCGCGGGCGAGCGCCTCGAGGTCACCGCCGATGAGTTTGAGGAGGATGCCGGCCATCGAACCTTTCCGGGTCACGTCGCCGTCCGAGGCTCCCCGTCATCACCGTCGGTTCTGCAATGCCGGAGGTGGGACTTGAACCCACACGCCCTTGCGGGCAACGGATTTTGAGTCCGAATGGAACCCAAAGTCAAGTCGCGATCGTCTCACGATTGTGCACATTCTCCGGGAACGGCGCGTGTGGCACGGCGCATGATTCCTGCGGCGAAACCTCCTCAACTAACACTTTGCCTAACAGTTTTTGCCTGGTATCTCGGCCGTCACGCCGCCTCTCGAATCACGTCCAGATAGGCCGGCCAGACCCGCGGGTAGGCGCAGCGAAGGCTACGGCCAGCGACGTAGCGACGAGTCTCACGGACCTATACGGTAGTCTCACGACTGATCATCGCGACGACATCACATCCTTCGCGACTGAATAGGTCATCACGCCATGCAACCTCGAATCTATGTGGACACGTCGGCATGTGGCGTGTGCGAGGACGTCGAGTTCATCGGGCATTCGCATCGTCTGGTCGCCGCCATGGCCAATGGCAACTATGCGATGGTGATCTCGGAGGTGACGCTGCTCGAACTGGAGAAAGCACCGACTGCTGTTCGGGCATATCTGGAGCGTATCCCCGAGTCGCTTGTGGAGGTATTGGCATTGGATGCCGAGGCAGAGGAGCTGGCTGCTCAATACATCCTCGACGGAGCCGTTGGCAAGAATGAGCGGGCCGACGCGCTTCACATCGCACTCGCTACGGCGGCCCGGGTCGACGTCCTCGTGAGCTGGAACTTCAAGCACATCGTGAACCTGCGTCGCATACACGCCTTCAACGCAGTAAACTTGAGACAGGGTTATCCAGTGCTCGAGATTCGGAACCCACGGGAGGTGATCGGCGATGAGTGAGACGCAACAGCATGAGGAGAACGCGGTCCAGCAGGTGCGCCGCGTGCGTGATCAACTGAACCAAGAGATTGAGGCAACGCCGGGAAAGGCGTTGCTCGATCAGATTCACGGGCACCGATATGCGAGCCCCTTCCTGCAGCGCCTGGCGTCCAAGGCCACATCAAAGGCCGTGGCATCGGAGGCAGCGTCCAGCACCCGTTGACCGCTGATGGCCACGGCAGGGCTATCTTCACTGAAAGGAGAAGACCGTGAAACTCGAGATCGGCGACATCCAAGGCACTGTCCTGAACAACCGCCCAATGCCGTACTTCGGGGCCTACGTGGTGTTCCACATCAACGAGGCCGAGGCGGCGCGGACGATGTTGCGGCGACTCATTCCACACATCACATCCGCTGCCGATTGGGCAGCACCGAAGGAACACGCATGGATCAATATCGCATTTACCTGGGAAGGTCTGCGCCGGCTCGGCCTCAGCCAGGAGATCCTCGATGGATTCCCAGTCGAGTTCCGTCAAGGCATGGCGGCACGGAGCGAGTTTCTAGGTGATATTGGAAGAAGCGCTCCAGAATCGTGGAATTTTCCTCATGGGAATAGTGGTTTCCATGTCGGCCTCCTGGTTATGGCAAGTACGCCGGAAGGCAAAGAAGCGAAGTTGGTGATTGGTCGCCAAGCCCTTGAAGGGTTGCATGGAATTACGCTCGCGGCACGCCTCGACGTCGGGGTCCCTCCCACGATGCGCGAGCACTTTGGCTTCGTCGATGGCATCAGCTTCCCTTTCATCGAGGGTCAGGGCGGCGAGCCACTTCCCGGACAGTTGCGGACGAAGGCCGGCGAGTTCATCCTGGGATACGAAAACGAGCTTGGTCAGTTGGCGACCGGCCCAGGCCCGGAGGCTTTGTGGCGCAATGGCACCTACATCGCCATCCGCAAGATTTATCAGGACGTCGCCGCGTTCCGGCAATTTTTGCGACAGTCCGCAACAGACAGTGCAGGTCAAGAGAAGCTTGCCGCGAAGATGATGGGCCGCTGGCGCAGCGGGTGTCCCCTTGCCCTCTCACCAGACGCCGACAATCCCGCGATCGTCGCCGATCCACAACGCAACAACGACTTTGCTTACCTCCATGAGGACCCGGACGGCCAGAAAACGCCGGTCGGCTGCCACATTCGGCGCGTCAATCCACGCGATGGACTTCAAGACACAATGACCGAGGCGCGATTGCACCGGCTGATGAGACGCGGCACGGCATACGGACCCATGCTGGCCGAGGATGTCGCCGAGGATGACGGGCAGGATCGCGGTATTGTTCTGGCTCTCATCAACGCAAATCCCGGACGGCAGTTCGAATTCGTCCAATCTCAGTGGGTGAACGACGGCGACTTCGCATCGCAAGGACGGCGCACCGACCCGATCGTCGGCCGCCGCGATCGCGCTGATGACTTCGCCTATCCGGCCAAACCCGTTCGCCGGCGTTTCACCGGCTTGCCCAATTTCACCGCGACACGTGGTGGTGAACACGTGTTTCTGCCCGGACTTCGCGGCCTGCGATGGCTAGCCGAGATGCCGGCGGACAATGCATGATTATGCGAACTCAGACCGCGGCTGCTCGCAACGGCGCAAGAAACGCTCATGCGAGCAACAATTGAAAGAAGCTGAAAGCACACATCTGCCTTCCCTCATCCACGCACTTCATGAAACGAGACACAATGTCCGAACAGCAAGCACCGATCGCAAGGCCTGGCACGCGAAGGGGATTATGGAACGAGTTCACGGTGATCATGCCGCTCAAGCCGGGCGGCGCCGAGCGGATGCGTGCGCGCTTCGGCGGCTTTACTGAGGAACGCACCAAAAATACGGACCGTATCGGCACGGTGCACGATCTGCGCTTCGTGATCTTCGACAACGACACAAGGTGCATTTTCGCTTCGACCTTTGACGGAGATTGGGAGACGTACATCAATGATTTTGCCACGATCATTCCAGACGAGATCGATCTGCTATTTCAGGAGGTCGTGGACTACCCCGGAGTGCGTAGCCCAGCCATAAAGGACTTTATCGCGAAGCACCAGGTCACGGCGATGGCGTTCTATGGCGCCTACACCGATGCGTCCGTCCGTGACGTGTGGAAGGCGCTGAAGATCAAGAAGGCACTCGACGAACTTCTGGACGCTGCCAACTAACCACACACCTGAAGAACCGACATGACTGGAGAACCGACATGAATAGCCATCAGTACCGTCTCGCTACGCAACTCGTAGACCTGATC
>JBJTPO010000472.1:0-4290 GCA_046075145.1 Planctomycetota bacterium | reverse complement strand
GGCTCGCGTCCCGCTGCCGAGCCCGCCGGTGGGCGTCGAAGTAGGCCTTGCCCGGCCACGGGCCCTCGGCGAGGAACACGCCGTTGTATTCCAGCAGCGAACCCTTGCGGAAGTGAAGCTGCGAGATGGAGCGGTTGTAGTCGACGAGCGACCGGTAGTAGGAGCTCTCCGCCTCGGCCCGCCGCCGCTGGGCGTCGAGCAGCTGGTCGAGCGTGACGGTGTTGGCGTCGTAGGCGGCCTGCACCGCCTCCACCTGCCGTTCGGCGGCCACCCGGCGGTTGAAGTTGGTCTGGGCCAGCGCGAAGTTGGTGTCGACGTTGCGGACGGCGTCGACCAGGGCGTGGGAGGCCTCGAGCTCCTCGTCCTGGAGCCGGGCCCGCTCGCGGGCGAGTTGGAGTTGGTGGTGGCGGACGGTGGCCAGCTCGCGGCGGAAGCCGAGCGGCATCAGGAACTGGGCGCCCGCCTGCCATTCCTGGAACTGGCCGGAGAACAGCGTCGAGTAGGCGTCGGTGCCGGCGAGGGGGTCGGCGCCGTTGGCCTCGTATGGCAGGTAGTTCTGGTTGAGGAGTTCCTGGCCCATGCCCAGGAACCGCCACCGGCCCACCATGTCGAGCCGCGGCAGGATCAGGTTCTTGGCGGCGACGAGTTCGAGTTCCCGCTGCTTGATGATCCACTTCTGCCGGCGGAGTTCCGCCGAGCGGGAGAGCGCCTCGACGAGCGACTGCTGCCAGTCGAAGCTGATCCGGGCGGTGGTCGGCTCGTCGGAGGGGCGGATCAGGCGGCCGTCGCTCGCGGAGATGCCCATCATGAACCGGAGCCTGTTTTCGGAACGGTAGACGTCAGTCAGGGCCTGCTCCACCTCGCTGCGGAAGAAGAAGTACTGCTCGCGGGCCTGGGCCTCCTTGTCGGCCTCGCCGCCCCGCGACTGCTCGACGTACAGCGCGTGAACCTTTCGCCAGGCCTCCAGGGCGCTGTCGCGGCCGGCCTTGCGGGCCTCGAGGTTGCGGTAGGCGAAGGACAGCTCCCAGTAGCTCTGCTCGGTGTCGCTGACCAGATTGCGGACGCCGGCCTCGAAGTCGGCCAGCGAGATGTCGGCATTAATCCGGGCCAGGAGCACGCCGCGGAAGTTCGGCCGACCGTAGAGGTTGTCGAAGAAGTCGGGGCCGGCGATCCGGTTGTAGGTGGCGCCCGCACCCTGGAGCAGCGGCTGGCTGAAGGTGAAGTCGTAGTTCGTGGTCCAGGTCGACGGCACGCCGTCCTGGCGGATCGGTGAGTTGTTGTTGTCGTAGAGCGTCTGGTTCTGGAAGCCCCAGGTGGCACCCGTCGCGGTCCGTTTGGTGATTCCACTGGTCCAGTTGCCGGTGTCGCCCAGGAACTGCTGCTGGAAGACAGCCGTGCCGATGGGGCCGCCGATGTTCTGCGGACGGTTTTGGCGTTCCCAGGTCAGCGAGCTCGACAGCTGCGCGTCGAACAGCGCCAGGGCACTCTCGACGCCGCGGAACGGGTCGGTCTCGACGACCGCCGGGTCGTAGATGGTGGGCGTCTGCGACGGGGCCGTCAGCAGCGACACGGCCGGCTCGCCGGTCTGCGGCCGCGGGCCGCCGAAGCTGGCGAACCGACCGCCCAGATTGCGAAGCACTTTGCCGTTCTCGAGCGCCGTGCGGATCGCCTCCTCCAGCGACAACTCCCAGATCTCGTCGAACTTCGGGTTCGTGAGCGTGAGCGGCTCGCTCGCCCCGGCGGCCTCGTCAAGCGGCTCCTCGCAGCTGTCGGGATGCTCCATCTTCTGGACGGCCCCCACGTAGTGCGAGAGGTCGCCGTCTTCGAAGAAGTAGAACGGCTGCCTCGGCGCACAGCCCGAGGCCACGAGCATGACGCTCGTCAGGACCACCCAGGCTTGCTTGAGAATGCGGGGCACGGCGGGGGCACCGGCGGGGGCCGGTGTTCGTGATGGTTCGGTCGGACGGCAAGGTGCCGCCGCTGCGCCTCGAGGGGTTCGGCCGTCGAACGACGACCTGGCCCGATCCGGCGCCCCCCGACTCCGGATCTGCATGTGACCGCGACCCGAGGCGGAGCGGCAGCATTCGGGGTATCGGCCTGCGGCCCCCGCAAACTTGGGGCAATCGTCAAAGTCATCACGCCTGCTGCGAGGTTGGAGAAGCTGGGATCTTTGGTTGCTCGACCAGGTGGCAGGCGACGGCGTGGCCCGGGGCGACTTCCAGGAGCGGGGGGGCCTCGCGGGTGCAGCGGTCCTCCCGGACCGGGCAGCGGGTTTGCAACGGGCAGCCGGAGGGCGGGTTCACGGGGCTCGGCAGCTCTCCCGAAATCACGATCCGGGTGCGGGATCGCTCGCGGGCCGGATCGGGCAGGGGCACGGCCGAGATCAGGGCCTGGGTGTAGGGATGACGTGGTGCCGCGACGATTGTTTGGGCGTCGGCCTCCTCCACGATCCGGCCGAGATACATGACGGCGATCCGGTCGCTCACGTGCCGTACGGCGGCGAGGTCGTGGGCGATGAAGATCATCGTCAGGCCGAACTCCTCCCGTAGCCGGGCCAGCAGGTTCAGGATCTGGGCCTGGATCGAGACGTCGAGCGCGCTCACTGGCTCGTCGGCCACGACCAGCTCCGGGCCGAGCGCCAGCACCCGCGCGATCCCGATCCGCTGCCGCTGGCCGCCGGAGAACTCGTGCGGGTAGCGGCGGATGAACCGGGGATCGAGGCCGACGGTCTCCAGCAGCCGGTGCACACGCTCCCGCCGGTCGCGGCCCGCCGCCACGCCGAAGTTCCGCAGCGGCTCGGAGAGGATTGCCTCCACGGTCATCCGCGGATTGAGCGATGCGAACGGATCCTGGAATACCATCTGCATCCGCCGCCGGAGGCCGTGCAGCCGGGTGTCCCAGGCCCAGCTCCCACCCCGCCGCACCCACCATTCGTGGATCGGTAGCCCGTCGAAGCAGACACTCCCGGACGTGGGTCGCAAGAGTTGCAGCACGGCCCGACCGGTCGTCGACTTGCCACAACCGCTCTCGCCCACGAGTCCGAGCGTCTGGCCTCGACGAACGGAGAAACTCACGCCGGCCACCGCCTGCACGTCGTCGCGGCCGCGGCTGAACAGGCCGGCGGCGGGGAGCGGGAACTTCACCACGAGGTCGCGGACCTCGACGAGCGGCCGGGCGGGCTCGTTCATCGTGGCACCTCCACCTCGAAGCATTCGACGCGGTGGGTGGGGGAGATGGCAGCCGGCGGCGGGCGTTCCTGCCGGCAGCGATCACGCGCCAGGTTGCAGCGGGGATGGAACGGGCAGCCAGCCGGCAGGTGGCCAAGGTCGGGCGGCAGCCCCGGGATCGCCTCGAGCCGCTCCCGGGCCGGCGTGTCGATCCGCGGCAGGCTTGCGAGCAGACCACGGGTGTAGGGATGCTGGGGATTGGCGAACACCTCGGCCGTCGTGCCCTCCTCGACGATTCTTCCGGCATACATCACCGCCACCCGATCGGCCGTGCCCGCGACCACCCCCAGGTCATGGGTCACGAGCACCACGGCGGTGCCGAGCGCCGCCTGCAGTTCGGCGACGATTTCGAGAATCTGGGCCTGGATCGTGACGTCGAGCGCGGTCGTCGGCTCGTCGGCAAAGAGCACGTCCGGTTGGCAGAGCAGGGCCATGGCGATCATCACCCGCTGCCGCATCCCGCCGGAGAACTGGTGGGGATACTGGTCGATCCGCCGGCCCGCGTCGGGAATCCCCACCCGCTCGAGCATCGCGATCGCGGCCCGCCGGGCGCCGGCCGGCGGGATGGCCTTGTGGACCTCGAGCACCTCGGTCAGTTGCCGCGCCACGCTCAGGTAGGGGTTCAGAGAGGTCATCGGGTCCTGGAAGATCATCGCCAGCCGGTCGCCGCGGAGGCGCTCGATCTCCCGCTCGGGCGCCGCCAGCAGGTCACGCCCCCGATACAGGATCTGGCCCGAGGGGTGGAAGGCCGGCGGCGCAGGCAACAGTCGCAGGGCGGAGAGGCACGCCACGCTCTTCCCCGAGCCGCTTTCCCCGACGAGGCCCAGCGTCTCGCCACGGCGGACCGTGAAACTCACGCCGTCGACCGCCTTCACGACGTGACCGTCGGTGCGGAAGAACGTCCGCAAGTCACGGACTTCGAGCACGGCGTCGGGTGAAGGTGGCCGCACGTCAGGCATTCATTTTCAGATTTGAATGATCGCCCGCCGGGGGTTGCCAGTGCCCTGGAGACGGCCTTGCTGGCAAGCGCAGCCATGGATGGCGAAGCGCAGCCAGCACGGAG
>JBJTPO010000471.1:0-1575 GCA_046075145.1 Planctomycetota bacterium | reverse complement strand
GTGGCCGCGCCATGGAGATGGTGCGTGACCCCCATCGTCCAGGAGAACACGGCCCGCCGGCTCTCGGCGTACTGGGCGGCGAGGTCGTCGATCTCCCGCCTGGAGACGCCGCTCTTGGCCACGATCTCGTCCCACGAAAGGGCGTCGATCCGCGCCGCGAGTTCACGCCAGCCGGTGCAGTGCTGCTGCAGAAAGCCCTCGTCGATGATCGGCTCGCCGGCGGCGTTGACTCCCCGCTCGGCCTGCAGCTCCACCAGCCGCTTCATCATGCCGTACACGAGCGCCAAATCGCCGCCGACATACGGCTGCACGTAGGTGCTCGCGATCTCGGCCCCGAAGAACAGCGCCCAGGGATCGCTCGGCACCGAGAAGTTGACCAGCCCCGTCTCCACGATCGGGTTGACGACCACGACCTTCCCGCCCTGGCGGCGGACGGTCATCAAGGTCCGCATCATCCGGGGGTGGTTGCTCGCGGGGTTGCCCCCGATCAGCATCGTGAAGTCGCTCTGCTCCATGTCGTCGAGCTGGATCGTGCCGGCCCCGGTGCCGATCACGGTCGCCAGCCCGACGCCGCTGGCCTGGTGGCAGTAGAACGAGCAGTTGTTGACGTGGTTGGTGCCGTAGAGCCGGGCGAAGAGTTGGAGCAGGAAACCGGCCTCGTTGCTCGAGCGGCCACTGAAGTAGAAGAAGCTCTCTGCCGGAACCGTAGCCCGCAGCCGGGCCGCGATCCGCTCCATGGCCTCGCCCCACGACACCGGCCGGTAGTGCTGCGAGCCCTTTTCGAGCACCACCGGCTGCACGAGCCGGCCCGAGTGCTCCATCTCGCGGGGCGAGAACCGCAGCAGCTGCGGGATCGAGTAGGTCTCGAAGAAGGTCGGCTTCACCGCCCCCTGCATGTCGGCGACCATCGCCTGGAACGACTTCTTGCAGACCTCGGGAAAGTGGCCGGCCTCGTTGACCATCCCGCCGGCCTGGCCGCCCATGCCGAGCGCGCAGGTCTTGCAGGCGTTCTTCGACCGCATGGCCTTCCAGAGGGCCCACAGGCCGCCGGCCTCGCGGGCCTTCTTGAAGGTGTAGAGGACGGCCCGCCAGCCGCCGCCGCTTTTCACGCGTCCCATGGGATGCTTAGGTGGACCTGGTGGTTGGTGTGCAGGGAGACTCAGGTGGGACGGGGTTGCCCGTGCCATCTCGCCGGACGTTCGCTGCGGCCATCCTGGCCTCCGCTCACTCGGAGGAAACCTCGCTTCGCAATCCTTGCTGCGCTCGGTTTCCTACGCCGCTCGATTGGCATGGGCAACCCCTCCAACCGAGACAAGTCCCAGCGGATTAGCCCAGGCTGACGGTCACGGTCTTGTGCTCGAGGTAGGGGTCGAGCCCCTTCTCGCCGAGTTCGCGACCGAAGCCCGATTGCTTGAAGCCGCCGAACGGGGCCGCCGCGTCGAACACGTCGTAGCAGTTGACCCAGACCGTGCCGGCCCGGAGCCGCTTGGCCGCCTCGTGAGCCCGCGCGATGTCACGGGTCCAGACGGCCGCCGCCAGCCCGAAGTTCGTGGCGTTGGCCCGCCGGATCAACTC
>JBJTPO010000470.1:0-1439 GCA_046075145.1 Planctomycetota bacterium | reverse complement strand
CTCACGGCCTTCACGCTCTCGATCTCGCCGATCGACTCGCCCGCCTTCACCGCGCGGCCCACCTCGGGCAGCTGCATGAAGACCAGGTCGGTGAGCGCCTCGACGGCGTAGGCCGAGATCCCGACCGTGGCCAGGCCGTCGTCGTCGAGGCGGATCCATTCGTGGGTCTTGGCGAACTTCGGGGCGGTGGCCATCGCGGGCTCCGGGTTGGGTGGAAGAGTGAGCGGCCCGGCGGCGGGCGGAGAGACGCAGGATAGCGAATCGCGTCAGCTTCGGGATGCGGGCCGGCGGTAGAGGGGCAGGGGGGTGACGCGGGCGGCCGTGGCCGAGTCGCGGATGACGACGGCGAGGGGCGTGCCTTCGGCCGCCGCGTCGCGATCGACCAGCGCCATCGCGGCCGCCGTGCCGAGGGTGGGGCAGTAGCTGCCGCTCGTCACGCTGCCCACGACGCTGGCTGGATCACCGGGCCGCGTCACGAGCGAACCCTCGCGGGCGGCCCGCTTGCCCTCGCAGACCAGACCCACGCGGATCCTTCCGCCCGGCTCGGACTGCATGCCTCGCAGGCCGGCCGCCCCGGGAAACTCCCGCGGCGAACCGTCGGCCGCGGTGAGGTTCACGGCAAACGCGAGGCCGAGGGCGAAGGGATCGCTCGTGGGCAGGAGCTCGTGGCCGTAGAGCGGCATGCCGGCCTCGAGGCGGAGCGTGTCGCGGGCGCCGAGGCCGCAGGGCACGACGCCGTGCGAAGCCCCGGCCGCGAGGATCGCCTCCCACGCGGCCACGGCATCGGCCGCGGCCACGACGAGTTCGACACCGTCTTCGCCTGTGTAGCCCGTGCGGCTGACGGCGGCCGGGCGGCCGGCTACCGTGGCGGTCGTCGCGCGGTAGTTCTTGAGCGCCGTGAGCCTGGCGGCATCGGCGACGGGACAGAGGCCGGCGACGAGTTCGACGGCCTGCGGGCCCTGCACGGCGATCATCGCCGTGTCGCGAGTGTGATCGGTGAGCGTGACACCCGCCGCGGGCAGGCGGCTCCTGAGCCAGGCCACCACACGGTCGCGGTTGCTCGCGTTGACGACGAGCGAGAGTCGCGGAGAGCCGTCGGCGGCATCGGCCTCGCGGGCCACGAGCGCGTCGTCGAGGATGCTCACGCCCGTCGGCCCCTCGTCGCTCGTGACGAGCGTGTAGCGGACCTGGCCCGGGGCGAGGTCGGCCACCCGCCGCGTGAGCAGCGAGTCGAGCCAGGCGACTGCGTCCGGGCCCGTGACCGTAAGCCGGCCCATGTGGGAGACATCAAACAGCCCCGCGGCCCGCCGCGTGGCCAGGTGCTCCTCGACGATCGAGGCGTATTGCACGGGCATCGTCCAGCCGGCGAAGTCCACCATCCGGCCACCGTGGGCGGCGTGCCAGGCGGTGAGCGGGGTTTCGAGGAGCGGGGTGGTCAT
>JBJTPO010000469.1:0-3559 GCA_046075145.1 Planctomycetota bacterium | reverse complement strand
GGCGACGACACGCTGCTCGTGCAGGACGCCTTTGCGAGCGGCGCTCGACTGGTGCGGCTGATCGAAGGCAAGCCGGTGGCGACGTCGCCCGCGCTGTTGGCCAAGGCCGACCTCGAAGAGTATCGCCTGCTCGACGGGCCGGACGGCCGCCGCCGGGCCCGCCTCACCGACGGCGTGCTCCAGTGGCTGGGCGACGACCTCCATCCGGTCGACCAGGTGATGCTCGGTGACGGCCAGAAGATCGCCTCCTATCTGCCGGTCGCCGGCGCCGCGGGGCAGGCTTGGGCGCTCGAGCGGGATGGCGCGTTCCTGCACCGGCTCGCGGCCGACGATGCTGGAGTGATGCGGCCGATCGAGACGGTCAAGCCGCCCGCCGGAACCGCCCTCGAGGGCGATCCCGTGCTCGGCGTCGTGCTCGTCGACAAGGAACGGGTCGTGCGGCTCTCGCAGGGGGAGCCCTGGGAACTCGAACTCGTCGAGAGCGTCGATGGAAGAATCGGCCGCCGCAGCGGCGTCAGCGAATCCACCATCCATCGGATCATGGCCACCGACGTCGATGGCGACGGAGGTGACGACCTCCTGCTCTGCGACGACCGGCGGCATCAGTTGACGGCGATGCTCCGACAGCCCGCGGCTGCGGGGGCCGCGGCCAAGCTCGACCGGTCGGTGACCTGGAAGGTGTTCGACGACCGCAAGTATCCCTACGACGGAGGCGAATCGCAGGAGATGGTGACCGAGCCCCGCTGGGTCGCCGGACTCGACGCCGATGGCGACGGGGTCCACGATCTGGCGCTCGTGAGCCAGGACCGGCTGCTGCTCTACCTGGGCCGCGACACCGAGGAGAAGCCATGAGGTCGCTTGCTTCCGCCCTCGCGGCATGGCTGGCCGCGACGGCGTGCCTGGGCTTCGCCGCCGATCCGCCCACGACGCCGGCCGCGCCCGCCGCGATCGTCACCGTCACGCTCGTCGGCGGCGGGAAAGTGACCGCCACGCTCCTGCGGGAGTCGGAGGAGGGCGTGGTGCTCGATCTCGGCTACGAGGTGCTGCAGATCCCGGCCAAGCGGGTGCTCAATGTGAGCCGGGAAAACGACGCCGACGAGCCAGCCCGCGCGGCCGACCGGGGTCTCTTTCGCACCGGGCGGCTCGAGGCCCGCGAGGTGCCGGAACTCGTGAAGCGGTTCGGTGAGGCGGTCGTCATGATCCGCAGCCCCGGCGGCCTCGGCACGGGCTTTCTCACCAGTCGCGAGGGCCACCTCGTCACCAACTACCACGTGGTCGAGAACCACACCCAACTGCGGGCCACCATGTTTCGCCGCGTCGCCGGTGGCGGCCAGGCCGGGTTCGAGAAGGTGGAGTTTCGCAAGGTGAAGATCGTGGCGCTGCAGCCGCTGCGGGATCTGGCGCTCCTGCAACTCGACGCCGCCGAGAATGACGGCCGGCTGCCGGAGCCGGTCGTCATCAACGACCGCGATGACCTGCGGGTGGGCGACATGGTGTTCGCGATCGGCAATCCGCTGGGCATGGAGCGGAGCGTGACCCAGGGGATCGTCAGCAGCACGACCCGCACGATCGACCAGCTGCGGCTCATCCAGACCGATGCTGCGATCAATCCCGGCAACAGCGGCGGCCCGATCTTCAACGCCCGGGGCGAGGTGGTGGCCGTGGCCTGTGCCGGGGCGGCGGTGTTCGACGGCCTGGCCTTCGGGATTCCGGCCTCGGAACTGATCGACTTCCTCATCCACCGCGACACGTATCTCTTCGACGAGTCGCAGCCGCAAAACGGCGTCACCTACCTGCCGCCGCCGTGGCGGCCCGCCGAGGCGGCGGGCGCGGCCGCGCCGTAGGTTTTGCCATCACCTCAGAGGGCATCATGCCGCGAGCGTCGCACGGATCCGGGGCTGAGCTCACGGTCGCTGCGCTGATGACCTGGTGGGCGCTGGTCGTCACGCCGGCCCTTCCGGCAGCCGACCTACGGCCCTCGTGGGAATGCCTGCCGGCCGACACCGCCATGATGGTGCGCCTGCCGCGGGCAGCCGAGTTCGTCGAAGCGATGCGGACGAGCACCCGGTTCGGTGCGACCGCCCTGCGTCGCGATCGGCTCGAGGGGCTGTGGCGAATGCTCGTCGAGCAGGCGGGTGAGGTGGGGGGCGCCGTCGACGACACGGCCTTCCCGTCGAACCCGGCCGATTGGGAAAAGTCGCTGGAGAAGTACGGCCTCAAACTCGCCGACCTGACCGCCGCCTTCAGCGGAGACGTCGGCGGCGGATTGGTCGTACGACGGCGGGAGGGCGACCTGCCGCCGCTGGCGATGCTGCTGGCCTGGGCGGAGCCGGGCGACGAGGTGGCCGGGCGGGTGATGACGGCCGTCAAGCAACGGCTCGAGGAGCGGGTGGAGGGGGAACCCGGGACGCCCGCCATCAGGCGACTCGACCTGGAACTCGCCGGCCACGAGGTGGTATCGGTGGTGGTGCCCGTGATGACCCTCGATCTCGGCGAACTCGAGGCGGACACTTCGACGGGTGAGTCCGACGAGGAAGAGAACAATACGGATCGGGATCGGGCCCGGCTGGAGGAACGACTCCGGGCTGCCAAACCGGTGCAGACCGGTCAGCAGCACGTTTTGTACGCCGCGCTCGGTGGCAGGATCCTGTACGGCACCACGTTCCCCGGGGCGGCGGCCCCGGGCGACGGTCCGCCCGACTTCGACAAACTGAGCGGCGGTGACGAGGCCCAGCAAATCTTCGGCGGCTTTCTCGCCGCGCATGCCCAGGACGACGAGCCGGCGCTCGCCCGCGTGCTGCGCGAGCCGGCGCTGGCGGCGGCCACGCTCCCCGGCGTGCCGCTGGTCGAGGCCGTGCTCGTGCCCCGAGCGCTGAACGGCCCGGACGCCGAGGCCCAGGCCGGGGGCCGGCTGGCCGAGGTCGGCCTCGACGATGTCGGTGGTGTCGCCTGGCGACAGGCCTTCGCCGACGGCTGCTGGCGGTCGACGATCGCCGTCACCCTGCCGGCGCCCCGGCACGGCCTGCTGAGCATGCTCGACCAGCGGTGCGACGCCTGTGACGTGCCACCGTTCGTGACCCGCGAGGCGGTCGACTTCACGCAGATCTCGCTGGATCTCGGCGCAGCCTTTCGCGCGATCCGCGAGCAGGTCGCCGGGGACGCCGCCGCCGAGCAGCTGACCAACATGCTCAATGTGGCCGACGTGCAGGCGACCACCTGGCTGGGGGCCGACGTGGCGACCGTGCTCTCGGGGCTGGGCAGCCGCCATTGGCTCCTCTCCTTCCCACCACGGATCGCCGCCGCCATGGCCGAGTCCCGGGCGGCTCAAGCCGCCGGCGAACGCTCGCCGTTCGACATGCCGGCGGCCGACAGCCTGGCGATGGTGTGGGAGGTGGCGGACGAGGCGTTGTTCCTCAAACTCCTCGGACAGCTCGCGCCGCTGGCCGGCGGCGAGATCAAGGAGGAGCAGGGCTTCCGGGGGCTGCGGCTGCCGGGCGACGTCGCCGTCTCCATCGGCGGCCGTCACCTGGTGGTGGCCGTCGGCGAGGGCACGCTCGAG
>JBJTPO010000468.1:0-7383 GCA_046075145.1 Planctomycetota bacterium | reverse complement strand
CGCGCTTCCAAGAAGCGCGCCGCCTCGGCGATCGGTTCCCGAGCTGCCGGTCGGCCCACGCCGATCACCTGCACGGTCGCGCCGGCCGGATTGCACAACGGCCCCACGAGGTTGAACACGGTCGGCCGCCCCAGCGACTTTCGCAGCGGTCCTACCGCGGCAAGCGCCGGATGATGCGCTGGTGCCAGGCAGAAGCAGAGGCCGAGGTCGCGAAGGCAGCGGGCGGCGGTGGCGACCTGGGCGTCGGTCTTCACGCCAAGCGCAGCCAGCACGTCGGCTGACCCGGTCCGGCTCGACACTGCCCGGTTGCCATGCTTGGCCACCGGCTGCCCAGCCGCCGCCACGACGATCGCCGCCGCGGTGGAAATGTTGAACGAACCCGAGCCGTCGCCACCGGTCCCGCAGGTGTCGGCCACCACCCTGCCGGCCGGCAGCCCGGCCTCCAGCGGCAGCATCCGCCCCCGCAGCGCCGCCGCCACGCCGGCGATCTCTGCCGCCGTCTCGCCCGCCTGTGCGAGTGCCACCAGCCAGTGGCCGAAGGCGTCGAGATCGACCGTGCCGGCGAGCACGCCATCGGTGAGCGCACGGACCTCGGCGGCGGTCATCCGTTCGCCCCTCCGGAGGGCCACCGTGGCGGCGTCGAGATCGGAGGACGAGGGCATGGGCGACAGTGTCTGGGTGGCGGCTGCGACCACTCGATTCTACCGGCGGCTCGGGGAAGGCGAGCGCGACCGGCCTTCCCCGGGCCGATTGATCAGCCCGTACGCCGCACGGTGATCATGCCGTCGGATAGGATTGGCCGCCGGATCGAGCCGTCACCCTCATTCAAGTCCGCAGGTCAGTTCCGTGCCACCGGTCGCCCCCCGCAAGCTGATCCCCGACTGCGATCCCGGGATCGACGACGCCGTCGCCCTGGCGATCGCGCTGTTTGATGCCCGCGTCGAGGTGCTGGCGGTCACGGCCGTGGCGGGCAACGTGCCGGCGGAGCAGGCGACGGCCAACGTCCAGGCCGTCGTGAGCTTTCTCGACCCGCCGCGGCTGCCGCGGCTCGGGGTCGCGGCAGCGGAGCCGCTCCTGCCGCCGCGGCCCATCAGCGTCCACGGCCCCGACGGCCTCGGGGGGCTGGAGCTGCCCCGGGTGCCGTTGCACGGCGGCCACGCGTCGGAAAAGGTGATCTGGGAGACGATCAAGGCTCATCCGCGCGAGGTGACGATCCTGGCCCTGGGCCCGCTCACGAATCTCTCCCGCGTGCTCAAACGGGATCCGGGCATCGGCGAGCTGATCGGCGCCGTGGTCGCCTACGGCGGCACGGTCCACGCCGCGGGCAACGCGACGGCCGTGGCCGACTTCAACTTCTACTGCGACCCGGCGGCCGCCCGCCATGTCGTGCGCGAGCCGATCACCAAGACACTGGTGCCGCTCGAGACGACCGCCCAGGTGGTCTACGGGTTCGATCTGCTCGACCGGTTGCCCCGGGAGTTCACCCGGGCGGGCAAGATCTTGCGGCCGATGCTTGCCCACGCCTTCCGGGCCCAGCGGCAACTGCTCGGGAGCGAGGGCATTCGGCTCCATGACGTGGCGGCGCTCGTTGCCGTCACCAACCCCGAGCTGTTCGATCGCGACTCGGTCGCGGCCGACGTTGAGGCGGCCGGCGAACTCACCGCCGGCATGCTCGTGGTCGATCGCCGGCCGCACCGTCCTACGCAGCCCAACGCCGATCTGCTCGTCGGCTGCGACGCGGCCGCCGTGCAGGACTGCGTGCTCAGGGGCCTGGCCGCGGCGGGCGAGGCGACGTAGCCCGCTACTCGAAGTCGGTGCGGCGGGCGACCGGAATCTCGAGTTCGATCCGCTCCCGGTTGCGGAACAGCAGGACTTTTACCGTGCGATCCACGGCCGTCATTCCGACCACGCTCATCAGGTGATCGTCATCCTCAATCGCCCGGCCGTCGAACTCGAGCACCACGTCGTCGGGCCGCATGCCCGCCTTCGCAGCCGGTGCCCCGACCGTGACCGCCTCGACCCGGGCCCCGACCGGCCGCACCATGCCCAGCCGCCCCGCCTCGTCGGCCGTGAAATCGCGGTCGAGTGCCACGCCCAGGTAGGCCCGGGCGACGGAGCCGTGGGCCACGAGTTGCTCGGCCACGAACATCACCATCGGCATCGGGATCGCGAAGCCGATGCCCTCGCTGCCGCCGGAGTTGCTGGCAATCGCGGTGTTGAGCCCGACGACCTCGCCGCGAAGGTTCACCAGCGGGCCGCCGCTGTTGCCGGGGTTGATGGCGGCGTCGGTCTGGATGAAGTCCTGGAAGCGAACCGCGCCCTGGCCGAGTTCGAGGTCGCGGCGGCCCTTGGCCGACACGATCCCCAGCGTCACCGAATGGGCCAGGCCGAACGGGCTGCCGATGGCGAGCACCGTGTCGCCGATCTGGAGCGTATCGCCCGCGGCGACACGGGCGGCCGGCAGGTCGTCCCCCTCGAGCTCGAGCACGGCGATGTCAGTGCCGGCGTCGGACCACGACCGCAGCGGCACGAGCTCGCGGCCGTCATCGAGCCGGACGGCGATGGCGTCGAGATCGGCGCCGTTGACGACGTGCCGGTTGGTGATCACGACCGTACGGCCGGCGACTTCGACGATCACGCCGCTGCCCGCCTCGTCCTCGGTCACGCGACCGCGCAGCGGACGCGACAACTGCTTGGTCGCGTCGATGTGCACCACGGTGGGCTTGAGCAGGCTGGCCAGCCGCCGCAGCTGCATCGCCTGACGCTCGAGCGGCTCGGCGTCGCGGGCCGCCTGGTCGTAGAGCCGGTCCCGCTCCGCCGCGGTGAGCCGGACCGGCCGCATCGGATCGACCCGCGGCTCGTCCCGCCGTGTGGCCTCGACGGGCGTCAGACGCCGGGCCGGCTCATCGCCTCGCGTCGTGGCCATAACGACGGCGAGCAGGGCAATCGCTGCGCGGACCCCGCGGCAGCAGGCAGACGGCGGCATACGCAACCCACGGCTGGAAAACTCGCGACCGGGGCGATCATACCCCGGCGAGCGTTCAGAGTTCCAGTTCGCCGCCGATGGGCTCCTCGGCCCGCCGCCCGCGGGCCTCACCCGACCGCTCGAGCTCCCGCTGGCAGCCGATGCAGACGGTTGCATAGGGCAGGGCGTCGAGCCGGGCCATCGGAATCTTGCCGCTGCAGACCTCGCACTGGCCGTAGGTGCCTTCCTTCATCCGCTCGAGCGCGTTTTCGATGGAGGCGAGCTCACGGCTCTCGACTTCGGCCAGCTGCGAGTTGACCTCGTCCTGAGCCGTATCGTAGGCCGCGTCGATCACGTCGCCCGGCGACTGGTCGTGCAGATCCCTGAGCTGCGTCAGGTCGCCGGCCAGCGCGCTGCGCAGGGCGTCGCGCCGCTTGATGAGGATCGCCCGCATGTTCGCCAGTGCGTCTTTACGTGCCATGTTTCCGCTCCTTACGCCCGCGGGCAGCCCCCTTGGATGCCGGCCGCCACTCCGGGTTGCAGCAAATCCTACGGGGCTTGGGGAGAAATGGTTCGCGCAGCGAAAATCGGCAGGAAATCCAACCGCAATCGAGCGGAAAGCAATCCCGACAGTTGGCGGAACGCAGGCAGACTCTCCGGCCTGGGCGGTTTCCTGGATGTGGGCTGGCCCTGCCTGCGGCCGAGTGTCATGGCGCCGACCGGAAGCACCAGACGGTGCCGTCATCGGAGGCGATCACCACCCGCCCCGCGGCCACGGCCGCCCCGGCCCCGAAGCCGCCGCCGGCCTCGAACTCCCAAGCCGGCTCACCGGTGGCCGCCTCGAGTGCGGCGACCGTGCCCTTGGCATCGGCCACGATCACCACCGGCCGCGGCGGTGCGACCGGGTCGGCCTCGCTGCCCGCCGCCGTCACCACCACCGGCGAGGCATCGACCGCGCCCCGCCGCGGCTGGCGCCAGCGGGTGGTGCCATCGGCTGTGGCCAAGGCCTCGACGGCCCGCCCGCGGGTGCCGACGATCGCCAGGTCGCCCATCACCGCCGCGCTGGATCGATACGCCTGCGCGTTGGCCGCCGGCTGCTTCCGCCAGGCCACGGCCGGCTCGAGAAAGTCGATCGCGAAGAACGCGCCCCCCTCGGTGCCGAAGAGGACGAGCCGGCCGCTGACGGCGGGCGTCGTGCCGGTGGGGCCGCCGATCTCGATCGCCGCGGCCTCCTCGCCCGTGGCCGCGTCGAGGATATGGAGCCGGCCGTCGCAGCCGGCCAGGAACACGCGGTCGCCCGCGGGCGTGCGGGCGACCGTGGGGGCGCAGCGGATCTGGTCGGCGATCGAATGCTTCCACAGCAGCCTGCCCGTGGCGAGGTCGAGGCAGGAGAGCGAGGCATCCTGCGAGCCAACGAGCACCCGCGGCAAGTCGCCTCCCTCCAGCACGGTCGGGCCGCCCGAGATCTCTCCTTCGGTCGCGTACTCCCAGCGGGTCTCGCCGGTCGCGCGGTCGAGGCCGCGGACCATGCCCATGTCGTCGCCCACCACGAGCGGCAGGGCCGGATCGGTGGCAGCGGCGGCAGACGAGGTGAAGCCGGCGCCATCGATCCGGCGGGTCCAGCGGGGTTCGCCCGTCGCGAGCTCGAGGGCATGAAAGCCGCCGTCGAGATCCCCCACGTAGACCACGCCGCCTTCGATCACCGGACCGGCCGCGAAGGCGGTCTTGTCGAAGTCGCGCCGCCAGGCCTCGGCGAGCGGGAGCTTGAGCGTGGAGGCGGAGCGGCCGGTGCCGGAAAGCCCGCCGCGGGCCATCGGCCAGGCGTCGGCGGGGGCGGCGTCGGGGTCCGCCGCCGCAAGCCGCCCCAGGCCCATGGTCAAGAGGGCCAGCGACAGCACGGCACGGGCAACCCGGGCCCACCGGAACGCCTGCGGCTGCGCCGCGCTCACTCGCGCTCCGGTCATCGGACGGCCTCGTAGATCGCGGCCAGGTCGGCCAGCGTGACTGGCCGCGGATTGAACCCGCCCGTCCACTGCGTGGCGGCGACGTGAGCGAGCGCCGGGATGTCAGGTGCGTCGATGCCGACCTCACGCAGCGACCGGCCGAGCCCCGCAGCGGCCAGCAGGTCGTCGAGCCAGGCGGCGAGCGTGGCGGCGGCTTCGCCGTCGCGACAAATGATCCCGCCCGCGTGGAGCAGTTCGCCATAGGCGTGCTCGGCGGCCGGGGCGTTGAACCGCACCACATGCGGCAGCGCGAGCCCCACGGCCTGGCCGTGGACGGTGCCGTAGGCGGCCGTGAGCGGATTGGCCAGCGCGTGAGCGGCGCCGAGCATCGAGTTTTCGATCGCCAAGCCCGCCCAGGCGGCGCCGAGTTGCACGGCCGCCCGTGCCTCCGAATCCGCGGCCACCCGGGCCTGGGGGTCACGGTCGCCGGCAAGCACCACGGGCAGGTTCGTCGCCAGCAGCCGCCATGCCTCCCGCGCGAGCATCCGCGAGGCGGGCGTGGACGCGGTGCTCACGAAGCTCTCGACCGCGTGGGCCACGGCGTCGACGCCGGTCATGGCTGCGACGCGTGGCGGCTGCGTGAGCGTGAGATTCACATCGAGGATCGCCACCCGGAAGGCAGCGGCGGGATCACCGCAGGCCATCTTCATGCCGGTTACCGAGTCGGTGATCAAGGCGAACGACTGGGTCTCGCTGCCGGTGCCGGCCGTGGTGGGCACGGCGATCGAGGCCAAGAGCGGCGATCCGCCGCGACCGCGTCCCTTGTAGTCCTCCATCCGGCCGCCGCGGGAGACCAGGAAGTTGATCCCCTTGGCGCAGTCCATCGAACTGCCCCCGCCGAGGCCCACGAGCAGGTCGGGCCGGAACTCGCGGGCCAGGGCCGTCCCCGTCTCGACCTCGGCGGTGGACGGGTTCTCGCCGAAGGCGGAGAACACGGCGGTCGCCAGCCCGGCCGCGTGAAGCGTCGCCACGCCGGCCGCCGTGTGGCCCGCCGCCACGATCCCGGGGTCGCTCGTGACGAGGGCCCGGCGACAGCCGAACTCACGGGCCAGGTCACCGAGCCGCGCGAGCGTGCCGGGGCCGACGACGAGCCGCGGGCCGGGGATGAACTCGAAGCTCGCGGCCACCGGGGCCCTCACGCGTTGGCCGCGACCGGGGCGGCCACCTGCAGCGCCCGCGACCGATAAAGAAAGTCGATGATGTTGCCCTCGTGGGGCTGGAGCCAGTCGAGCTTCGTGGTCGGGATCGGCCCGAGGTTGAGCCGGTCGATGTGGGTCGAATCGACGAGTTGACGTTGGAAGCCCTCGTCGTCGGTGATGGCCGTGCCGACGAGCGTGGGGCCGATCGCGTCGAGCACCTTCTGCTGCGGGCATTCGACGACCGTCACGAAGGGAAACATGTACTCAGCCCGCGTGATCTCGGGCTCCGGGCTCGTCGCGTGGGCGACCACCGGCCGCAGCCAGCCGCAGCGATCCCCTTCCACGAACCGGTCGCCATAGGCCGCGGTGGCGTGGGTCACGCCAGGGGCCTTCAGGAGCCCCTCGATCTGCGCCCAGATCGCCTTGGCGACGCCCGGGATCGTGAATGCGGCGAGCTTGGCCTCGGGATCGTCGGGCGGCTTGACCTCGATCGGCCCGAGCCGCTCCGCGAGGGCGGCCGCGATCGCCTTCGTATGCCGGCTTGCGTAGATGGCCGAGGCGTTGATGCAGCCGCGGCCGCTGTTGATCGCCACACTCTCGGCCATCACCTCGAGATACGCTTCCCAGTCGTCCACGCAGTCGTCGCCGAGGATGAGCTTCGAGAAGCCGGGCCCGTGGACCTGCACCCGCGGGTTGCCGCGATACTGCTCGACCGTCTTGGCCGAGCCGAAGATCATGCTCCGGCCGCAGCCGGCGAGCACGGCCCCGCCCACGTCGGTCGCGCCCGGATAAGGCTGATCGCCTCGGCCGGGATGCCTGCCTCCACCATGGCCGCCGCCATCCGGTAGGGCGTCCAGGGCTCCTGGCTGCCCGGCTTCATCACCAGGCCCACACCGAGCGCCACCACCGGCAGCCAGAGCGTGTGCACGCCGGGGGAGTTGGAGGGGAGCACGAGGCCGAGCACGGGCGACTGGGCCTGGTAGCTCACCGTCACGCCGCGGTGCTCGACGCCATGGCCCGTCCAGAGGATTTTCGGGTCGAGGCCGCGGGAGAGGGCGTCGAGAATCCGGTCCATGTTCGAGAGCACGAACATGTTCTTCTGCATGTTGGCCCGGCAGAGGCTCTCCGGCAGGCCGGTCGTGGCCGACTGGCACTTCACGAACCGCTCGGGCGACTGCGGTTCGCCGCCGACGGTCACGGTGCCGTTGGCGTAGAGGTTGCCCGCCGTCTGCAGCCGCTCGACGATCTCCTCCGGGTCGATCGCGAGCAGGGCCCT
>JBJTPO010000467.1:0-3751 GCA_046075145.1 Planctomycetota bacterium | reverse complement strand
GACGCTCCAGCGGCGCTCGAGGCCGGCCGGCGTCCCGGCGGGCTGCGCGGCCAGCTCGACCGGCCCCGCCACGGCCACGAGCAGCGTCGTCGTCGCAGCCACCAGTCGCGTCATCGCACTTCCTCCCGGACAGCCGGCTGGTCGCGGGTGATGCAGTGCAGCGCGCCGCGGCCGCGGACCAACTCCCGGCAGTCGACCGGCTCGACCCGCCGACCGGGGAAGCACTGCTCGACGAGCCGCAGGGCCGGCTCATCGGTGGACGAGCCGAATACGGGCACGGCCACCAGGCCGTTGGCGATGTAGAAGTTGAGGTGGCTCGCCGGCAGTTGCGTGCCCTCGAAGGCGAACCGCGTCGGGATGTCGACAGGGATCACCTCCAGCCGCCGCCCGGCCGCATCGCGGAGCGCGGCGAGCCGCTCGAGGTTGGCGGCGAGACCCGCGTGGTTGGGATCACCGCGGTCGGGCTGCCGGGCGGCGAGCACCCGGCCGGGGGCGACGAATCGGGCGAGTTGGTCGATGTGGCCGTCGGTGTCGTCGCCGGCCAGGTCGCCGCCCACCCAGAGCACCTCCTCGACGCAGAGCCAGCGGCGGAAGGCCGTTGCCATCCGCTCGCGGTCGAGGCCGGGGTTCCGCCGCTCGTCCACGACGCACCGCTCGTTGGCGAGGATCGTGCCCGCGCCATCGGTCTCGATCGCACCCCCTTCGAGCACGATCCCGGGCCTGAAAGGCCCGAGGCCCAAGTGCATCGCGATCGACCGGGCCACGCGGGCGTCGTCGTCCCAGGGCGGATACTTGCCGCCCCAGGCGTTCCAGTCCCAGGCCACGGCGGCCCGCGGCGGGGCATCACTGGCGGCATCGCCCCGCCGCAGCAGAAACACCGGCCCCGTGTCGCGGACCCACGAGTCGTTGGTTGGAATCGGCACGAACTCGACGTTGGCCACGCCCGCGAGTCGCTCCCGCGGCTCGGCCAGCAGCGACTCCGACCCGATGATTCGCACCGGCTCGTGCGCGGCGATCAGGCGGGCCAGCCGCTCGTAGACCGGCGGGATCGGTTCGAAGGGGCCAAGCCAGGTTCGGCGTCGGTGGGGCCACGCCAGCCAAGTGGCGGCATGCGGCTCCCACTCGGCCGGCAACCGGTATTGTTTCGCGTCGGGAGGCATCATCTCAGCCTCTCCAACGGTCGAGAAGGCCGCCGTAGGCGTCAATCCGGCGGTCGCGGAAAAAGGGCCAGCGGGTCCGCGACCACTCGATCCGGCCGAGGTCGCAGTCGCAGACAAGAACCTCCGGAGTGTCGTGCGCGGCCAGCGCGAGCCGCTGCCCGTTCGGCGCGTAGACCACGCTCGCGCCCCAAAACCGCAGCGGGCCCTCGTGGCCGGTGCGGTTCACCGCCGCCACGAACACGCCGTTGGCGATGGCGTGGCTTCTGAGCATGGTGTCCCATGACTCGTACTGCTCGGCGTGGAGCGATTCCTCGCCGTTCAGCCAGCCGATCGCGGTGGGATAGAAGAGCACCTCCGCCCCCGCCAGGGCCGTGAGCCTCGCCGCCTCGGGATACCACTGGTCCCAGCACACGAGCGGACCCACGGCCAGCCGGCTCGTGGGCACGCTCTTGAAGCCCGTGTCGCCCGGTGCGAAGTAAAACTTCTCCTCGTAGTGCGGGTCGTCGGGGATGTGCATCTTGCGATACACGCCCGCGGTCGAGCCGTCGGCTTCGAACACGACGGCCGTGTTGTGAAAGAGCCCGTGGGCCCGGCGTTCGAACACGCTCCCCACGAGCACCACGCCGTGCTCCCGGGCCGCCGCGGCGAGCCGCTCGGTGAGCTGCCCCGGCACGCTCTCAGCCTCGGCGAACCGATCGTGGTTCTCGGCTTGGCAGGGATACTCGCCGGCGAAGAGTTCCTGGAGGCAGACGACCGTGGCCCCTCGGGCAGCCGCCGCGGCGATGCCAGCGAGGGCCTGGCGGATGTTCGCCTCACGGTCGCCCGTGCAGGCCGACTGCACGAGCCCGAGGCGGACGGTGGCGGGGCGGTTCATCCCGCCACCGTCTGCTCGAGCCGGGCCACGGGCACGGGGAACTGCTCGGCCAGGTCGGCCACCTCGGCCCGGATCCTGTCGAGCACGCCCTGATCGGCGGGGTTCTTGAGCGCTCGGAGGATCCAGGCGGCGATCCGCGTCATCTCGTCGGTGCCCATGCCGCGGGTGGTGAGCGCCGGGGTGCCCAGGCGGATGCCCGAGGGATCGACCGGCTTTCGCTCGTCGTAGGGGATCATGTTCTTGTTGCAGGTGATCCCGCAGCGGTCGAGGGTCTCCTCGGCGAGCTTGCCGCCGATCCCCAGGGGTGTGACGTCGACCAGCATCAGGTGGTTGTCGGTGCCGCCGCTGACGAGTTTCACGCCTCCCGAGGCGAGCGCCGCGGCCAGCGTGCGGGCGTTGTCGATCACCCGCCGGCCGTAGACCTTGAACTCCGGCTTGAGCGCCTCGGCGAAGGCCACCGCCTTGCCGGCGATCACGTGCATCAGCGGCCCTCCCTGCTGCCCGGGGAAGACCGAACGGTCGAGATCCTTGGCGTGGGCCTCGCGGCACATCGCGATCCCGCCGCGGGGGCCGCGGAGCGTCTTGTGGGTGGTGCTCGTGACGAAGTCCGCGACGGGCACGGGGTTGTCGTGGAGGCCGGCCGCCACGAGCCCCGCGTAGTGGGCCATGTCCACCATCAGCTTGGCCCCGACCTCGCGGGCGATCTCGGCGAAGGTGCCGTGGGGGATCTCGCGGGGATACGCACTCGCCCCGGCCACGATCAGCTGCGGCTTGTGCTCACGGGCCAGCCGGGCCACCTGGTCGAAGTCGAGCCGGTGGTCGTCGCGGCGGACGCCGTAGTGCACGAACGTGTAAAAGATGCCCGAGGCGTTGAGCTTCATGCCGTGGGTGAGGTGGCCACCGTGGGCCAGGTCGAAGGCCAGCACGGTGTCGCCCGGCTTGATGGCGGCCAGATACACCGCGGCGTTGGCCTGGCTGCCGGAGTGCGGCTGCACGTTGACGTGCTCGGCCCCGAACAGGCTCTTGAGCCGCTCGCGGGCGAGATCCTCGACCTTGTCCACGAACTCGCAGCCGCCGTAGTACCGCCGGCCGGGGTAGCCCTCGGCGTACTTGTTGGTCAGCACGCTCCCCACCGCCTGCATCACGGCCGGGCTCGTGAAGTTCTCGCTGGCGATCATCTCGAGGCCGTCCTGCTGCCGCACCTGCTCCGCGGCGATGACCGACCAGACCTCGGGATCCTCCTGCTCGAGAATGTTCACGGAACTGCCTCCTGCGGGGTGATGACGATGAACCATCATAGGCGGCTGGGCGCCGGTCCGCACCGCCCGCGTGCCGCGGCCGCGGGAAACCCCGGTCGGCGGGATCGTTCACTCGAGCAGCAGCGGTTCGGGCATGAAGGTGAGCACGGGAATCGCGAACATCGCCAGGCCCAGGGCCGTGCGAAACGCATCGAGCGGCTGCCGCTCTTCGCGGATCGGCGGGTGGTCCACGCCCAGGAAGGTCACGATCACCACCAGGGCCACCCAGTTGAGCCGGCCGCTGATCACGACCGCCAGGATCGCCGCGATCAGGGCGGCCCGGGCCACCCAGTTGCCCCGGCGGCCGAACACGGCGTAGCAGATGTGGCCGCCGTCGAGCTGGCTGACGGGGATCATGTTGAGGCCGGTCACGAGCAGCCCCATCCAGCCGGCCATGAAGAGGGCGTTGGGCGCGACGG
>JBJTPO010000466.1:0-3911 GCA_046075145.1 Planctomycetota bacterium | reverse complement strand
CAGCCGCTGGTAGATCCGCACGAGCGCGTCCTCGTGGCTCGGGGCGACGCTGGTCCGCCGACGGGATTCGTCGGCATCCTCGCGCAGGCTGTTCATGATCAGGGGCACCTTCTGCTCCTGCATCAACTCCACCGCCGGCAGGCCCGAGGTGCAGATCAACTCCGCCTGGTCCTGGGTGATCGTGCAGCCGGCATCGACGAGGATCTCGCCGGCCCGCTCGCTCGCCTTCGGATAGACGATGTCGTCGACCGCGATCTTGCCCACGAGCTTGGGCACGCTCCTCGCGCCGGCGACCTTCTCCTTCGTCGTCTTGTAGAAGAGCTAGAGGATCTCGGAGTCGCGGCTGTACTTCGCGTCCATCGCCCGCAGGAGCGTGAGCGCGGAAAACTTGCCGCTTTGGTCGATCCTGACCTGGAGCGTGTCCTTTTTCGAGACATTGAGCTCGATCCAGCTGCCACGTTCGGGGATGATCCGGCAGTTGTGGGTCTTGCGGTCGGCCGACTCCGTGTCGGCGACGAAGTCGATTCCGGGAGAGCGATGCAGCTGGCTGACCACCACCCGCTCCGCACCGTTGATGATGAACTCACCGCCACCGAGCATGATCGGGATGTCGCCGAGGTAGACCTCCTCCTCGATCGGCTGCTCGCGGGTCAGCCGCAGCCAGACCCGCAGCGGACGGCCATACGTGAGACGCAACTGGCGGCACTCGTCGGGATCGTAGCGGGGCTTGCCCAACTCGTAGCGCAGATACTCGAGCTTGACCGTCTTGTCGTAGCTCTCGATCGGGAAAATTTCCCGCAGCACACCCTCGATCCCCTGATCCTTCCGCTTGGCCGGCGGCACGTCGTACTGCAGGAACGCGTCGTAGAACCGCGTCTGGATCTCGGTCAGGTCGGGGATGGACTGGCTGATGCGGCGGCTGCCGAACTGACGAATCTCGGTGGGCTGGAGGCGGCGGACGGCGCGGGTTGCCATGGAGAGATCGACTCCTCGAGATGAAAGACGGCGCGGGGCGACGAAACGAAGGACAGTCGCCCGGCGCCCCGCTACGGCGCAGGACGCGCCGTGGCGGGGTCACGGAAGACAGACGACAGGCAGGGAGCGAACGCTGGCGCGAACAGCATGGAGCGACGGCCGTGAAGCCGGAAGGGACGATCTTGCAAAAACTATACCGTTTTTATCGCAGTCGGCAAAACCGTCGCGAAAAACAGGCGTTCCAGGATGTTTTTACTTGATCGAGACCTTCGCCTTGGCTTCCTCAAGCTCCTTGGCGAGCTTCTGGGCGTCCTCCTTCGAGATGCCCTCCTTCACCTTCGCCGGAGCGCCTTCGACGAGATCCTTCGCCTCCTTGAGGCCCAGGCCGGTCGCCGCGCGGACGACCTTGATCACGCCGATCTTGTTGTCACCGAAGTTTTCGAGGATCACGTCGAACTCGGTCTTTTCGGCAGCCGCCTCGCCACCACCACCGCCGCCACCACCGGCCGGAGCGGCCATCATCACGGCGCCACCGGCGGCCGGCTTGATGCCATGCACCTCGTCGAGGTAGTCCGAGAGTTCCTTGGCCGCCTTCAGGGTCAGCCCGACGATCTTGTCGCCAAGAGCCTTTGTATCGGCGGAGAATTCACGAGTCGCTTCAGCCGTTGCCATCGCTCCGGATCCTTTCCCTTCGTGTGCAGCGACCTTCCGACTGCCGGAGGCCGCTCATGGTGGTAATGTGGTCTGTTGAGGTGCCGCAGGGGGGCGGCGGCGATCCGGTGCACAGCGCCCGAACCGCCGAGCCCCCCGTTGTACCACGAATTTTTTTGGGGTGAAGAGGCGCCCCGGAAATCTTCCAGGACTCCCTGCCCTGAGCACCGGCGAACGGGAATCCCGGGTCAGGCTCCCGCGGAATCCCCCGCCTTCTCCAGGTCTTCGGCGCGGGAGGCGATCTGCCCGGCCAGGGCTCCGCCGGCCGAGAGAATCTGCCCGGAAAGCACGGAACCCAGGGAGATGATCTGGCCCGAGAGGATCGAGAGCTGCTCGCCCCGCGTCGGCCACTTGGCCACCCGCTTGACGTCGGCGGCGCCCAGCCGGCTGCCCTCCATCGCCCCGCCGCGACACTCGAAGCCCTCGAACTCCTTGTCGCCGGCGATGCGGTCGAGTTCCTTGGCCAGGTCGACCACATCCTCGCCGCCCCACGCCAGCGCCAACATGCCGGCGGCGTCGGTCATCGCCGACTCCAGCGGCGTGCCGACCGTCGCCCGCCGGGCAGGCTGTTCTTCACCAACTGGAGCTGAATCCGCTTCTTCCGCAGCGTCTGCCGCAGCCGCGTCGTCTTCTGGGCGTCAAGGCGCCCCAGACTGACAACCATCACGTCGCCCACTTCGCGGAGGCGGTGCTTGAGGTCGTCGACCAGCATGTCCTTGATGGCTTTGCTCATGGCGGTGAAATCCTGGTTTGGGTTGGTCGAGAAGGGTCCGGGGTCAGCCGGCCACGCGCACACCGGGCGACATCGTGCCCGAGATCGAGACGCTCTTGAGATATTGGCCGCGAACGCTCGACGGCTGCATCCCGATGATATGGCTGAGAAACGCCCGGGCGTTGTCCACGATCTTCGCCTGGTCGAAGCTCATCTTGCCGACGACCGCATGCACGATGCCCGTCGGATCGTTGCGAAACTCGACCTTGCCCGCCTTGTACTCGCTCACGGTCTTCTTGATGTCGGCCGTCACGGTGCCCGCCCGGGGGCTCGGCATCAGTCCGCGCGGCCCGAGCACCTTCCCCAGTGGGCCGACCAGGCCCATCATGTCGGGAGCGGCGATGCAGACGTCGAAATCGGTCCAGCCTTCCTTGATCTTCTTGGCGAGATCGTCGGCACCGACCTCCTCGGCCCCCGCCGCCCGGGCGTCTTCAGCCAGATTGCCCTTGGCGAACACCACCACCCGCTTCGACTTGCCGATCCCGTGTGGCAGCACGAGCGAGCCGCGGATGATCTGATCGGCCTGCTTGGGATCGATCCCGAGCCGAATGTGGATCTCGACGGTCTGGTCGAACTTGGGCACCGGAAACTTCTTGAGCACCGCCACAGCCTCCTCGAGGGGCAGCGGGGCGTCGGTCGAAGGCAGGACGGCGTGGGCCGCCCGCATGCGTTTGGTCTTGGCGACGAGGGTCATGATGATGCCGGGGGAGTGGAGACGGGGATTTGGAGTGGAATCGTGATTCAGCCTTCGACCGTGATGCCCATGCTGCGGGCCGTGCCCTCGACCATCCGCCGGGCGTGGATGGCATCGCGGGCATTGAGATCGGCCAACTTCAAACGGACGATCTCGTCGACCTGGGCGATGGTGACCTTGCCGACCTTGTCCTTATTGGGCACCCCCGATCCCTTGGCGAGGCCGGCCGCCTTCTTGAGCAGGGCGGCCGCCGGGGGGCTCTTGGTGACGAAATCGAACGAGCGGTCGTTGTAGACGGTGACCACGACCGGGATCGGCATCCCGCCGGCCTCTTTGGTGCGGTCGTTGAACTGCTGGACGAACTGCCCGAGGTTGATGCCGAACCGGCCCAACGAGGTGCCGACCGGCGGCGCGGGAGTGGCCTGCCCGCCCGGCACCTGAAACTTCGCCTGTCCGACCATCTGCTTCGCCATCGCGCTCGTCCTCGTTCGTGTTCGCCGCCTGCCGCGGCCTCGTGTGCCTGCTCCGACCCTTTCAGACCGACTCGATCTGCCAGTATTCGATGTCCACCGGAGTGGAGCGGCCGAAGATGCTGAGCATCACCGTCACCCGGCCGTTGGATTCGTCGATCTGCTCGACTTCCCCCTCGAAGTTCTCGAAGGTTCCCTCGTTGATCTTCACCCGGTCGCCCTTCTTGAAGTTGATCTTCAAGCGCGGCGCCTCGTCGGGCTTGACCGCCGACTTGTTGAGGAGCTTGTC
>JBJTPO010000465.1:0-14786 GCA_046075145.1 Planctomycetota bacterium | reverse complement strand
CTCTGGGCCGACATCCTCCTCGACAACGCCGGGCCGCTCGGGACGGCGCTCGGCCGGATCGCCACCGCCGCCGAGCGGATCCTGGCGGCCGTCGAGGCGGGAGATCGCCGCCGGCTCATCACCCTCCTCTCCCGCGCCAAGGATGTCCGCGATGCTCTGGGAAGTTGACGTCTCGCTCACCGATCGCGCGAGCGATCACGCGGCCGGCGAACTGGTGATGGCCGCCCGCCAGCTCGGTCTCTCCGGCTGCACGGCCGCCCGCACGGCCACCGGCTGGCTGGTCGAGGGAGATGTCTCGCGGGCCGAGATCGAGCGGATCGGCAGCGTGCTCCTGGCCGACCCGGTCACGGAGACCTTCACCGCCGCCCGCGTCGGCACCGCGGGCCTCACCGCCCCATTCGACGGCCTGCCGATGGTGGTCCACGTGCTGCCGCGGCCCGGCGTCACCGATCCAGCGGGCCTGACCGCCGCGGAGGCGCTCGCGATGCTCGGCCACCCCGGCCTGGCCGTCCGCAGCCTGAAGAAATACTGGCTGCCGGCCATGGAGCCCGCCACCGCCGCGGCCCTCGCTCGCCGGCTCCTGGCCAACGACGCGATCCACGACGTGGTGGTCGGCCCGCTCGCACTCGGGTCGCTCGCCGGTGGCGGCAGCTGGTCGTTCGTGCGGCATCCGGTGTCGCTCGAGGGGCTCGACGATGCGGCGCTCGCCAGGCTCTCCCGCGACCGCTGCCTGGCCCTCTCCGTGGCCGAACTCGCCGTGGTCCGCGACCACTTCCGCACGCTCGGACGCGACCCCTTTGAGATCGAGCTCGAAACGATCGCCCAGACCTGGAGCGAGCACTGCTGCCACAAGACGCTCACGAGCCCCGTGGCCCACGAGGGACCGGCCGGCGACGTTCGCTACGCGAACCTGCTCAAGGAGACGGTGTTCGCGGCCACGCAGGAGGTCCGCCGCCGGCTCGGCGCCGCCGACTGGTGCGTGAGCGTGTTCCGTGACAACTCGGGCGTGGTGCGGTTCGACGGCGACCACGACATCTGCGTCAAGGTCGAGACCCACAACCATCCCTCGGCGATCGAGCCCTACTGCGGCGCGGCCACCGGCCTCGGCGGCGTGATCCGCGACGTGCTCGGGACGGGCCTGGGCGCCAAGCCGATCGCCAACCTCGACGTGTTTTGCGTGGCCCCGCCCGAAACCCCGGCTGCGACGCTGCCCGCCGGCGTGATCCCGCCGCGCCGGCTGCTGGCCGGCGTGGTGGCGGGCGTCCGCGACTACGGTAACCGGATGGGCATCCCCACGATCGCCGGCGCCGTCGCCTTCCATCCCGGCTACCTCGGCAACCCGCTCGTGTTCTGCGGCACCGTCGGCATCATGCCCAGGGGCCATGCCGAGGGCCGCGTCGAGACGGGCGACCTGATCGTGGTCGCCGGCGGCCGGACCGGCCGTGACGGGATCCACGGCGCCACCTTCTCGAGCATCGAGCTCTCGAGCGCGAGTGAGACCGAGAGCGGCGGGGCCGTCCAGATCGGCCACGCGATCCACGAGAAGACGCTCACCGACTTCGTGCTCGAGGCGGCGCGGCAGAAGCTGTTTCACGCGATCACCGACTGCGGCGCCGGCGGCCTGTCGAGCGCGGTCGGCGAGATGGGGGCGGAACTCGGCGCGGAGGTCGACCTCGACCGCGTGCCGCTCAAGTACGACGGCCTCTCGGCCACCGAGGTCTGGATCTCGGAGGCACAGGAGCGGATGGTGCTGGCCGTGCCGCCCGGCCACTGGGAGAAGCTCGCGCGGATCGCCGCCGCCGAGGGCGTCGAGGCCACGGCGATAGGCACCTTCAGCGGCGCGCGAACAATCGTGCTCCGCTGGCAGGGCGAGGTGGCCGGCGAGCTCGACTGCCACTTCCTCCACGAGGGCCGGCCGCGGCAGACGCTCGTCTCGCGGCACGTGCCGCCGCCCCGCTCGGCCGCGACCTGGCAGCCCGACGGCCTGGCCGCCACGCTGCTCGCCGTGCTCGCGCAGCCCGACGTGGCGAGCAAGGAATGGATCATCCGGCAATACGACCACGAGGTGCAGGGGGCGAGCGTCACCAAGCCGCTGCTCGGGCCGGGCGCGGGACCGGCCGACGGCACGGCGATCCGCGGCGTGCTCGGCCGCGACCGCGGGATCGTGTTGGGCGTGGGCCTGCGGCACCGGCTGGGGCCCCTCGATCCCTACCAGATGGCCGCCGGCGGGATCGTGGAGGCGATCGCCAACGCGGTGGCGGCCGGCGCCGATCCCGAGCGGATCGCGCTCTTGGACAACTTCTGCTGGGGCGACACCCGCAGGCCCGAGACGCTCGGGCCGCTCGTCGAGGCCTGCCGCGCCTGCCACGACCTCGCGCTCGCGTTCGCCGCGCCCTTCGTGAGCGGCAAGGACAGCCTCAACAACGTGTTCGCCTACACCGACTCCACCGGCTCAGCCTGCGAGATCTCGATCCCGCCGACGCTCCTGGCGACGGCGCTCGGGCAGCTCGCCGACGTGCGGCAGGCGATCTCCCCCGACTTGAAGCGTCCTGGCAGCCTGGTGGCGATCGTCGGCCTCTCTCACGCCGACACCGCCGGCAGCCAGCTCGAGTTTGCGGGACGAGTCCGCGGCGGACGCATCCCGCAGGTGGATCCGGCCGCGTGCCGCGCGACCTTCCAGGCGATCGCCCGGGCCCAGCGGGCTGGGCTCGTGCTCGCCTGCCACGATCTCTCCGATGGCGGCCTCGCCACCGCGGTCGCCGAGATGGCGATCGGCGGAGCGCTGGGCGCACGGGTCGACTTGGCCCGGGTGCCGTTTGCCGCGGATGACGACGGCTCGCTTTCCGGCGCGGCGCGGGATCTGGCGATCGCGTTCGGCGAGTCGCCGGGCCGGTTCCTCTGCGAGCTGCCGGCCGGCCGCGAAGCGGAGTTTGGGACCGCGCTGGCTCAGGCTCTGGGCGACGTGCCCTGGGCAGTGATCGGCGCGGTGACGACCGAGCCGACGGTCGAACTCGTGGGCTCCGGCGGCGGCGAGCGGGTCGCCGTGGCCGCGCTCGACACCGCCTGGCGGTCGCTCGCCCGGGAGAACCACTGACATGCTCGGCCCCCGTGCCCTCGTGCTGCGTGCCCCCGGCACCAACTGCGACCTCGAGACGGCCCACGCCTTCGAGCGGGCCGGCGGCATCGCCCGCCGCGTCCATGTCAGGGCGCTCACCGAGCGGCCGGCCACCGCCGACGACTGCCAGATCCTCTGCATACCCGGCGGCTTCTCCTACGGCGACGACATCGCCAGCGGCCGGATCTTCGCCCTCGAGCTCCGCAGCCGGCTGGCGGATGTGCTCCACGCCTTCCGCGACCGCGGCGGCTTGGTGCTCGGAATCTGCAACGGCTTCCAGGTGCTCCTCCAGACGGGGCTCCTGCTCGCCGACGCCGACGGCGCGCGGCAAGCGACGCTCGCCCACAACACCTCGGGCCGGTTCGTGGACCGTTGGGTGGGCCTGCACAACGCCGGCGGGCCGTGCGTCTTTCTTCAGGGGCTCGACTCGTTCGAACTGCCGGTGGCGCATGCCGAGGGCCGGTTCGTGACCCGCTCGGCCGCCGACTTCACCCGCCTCGACGCGGCCGGCCAACTCCCGCTGCGGTACGCGAGCGGCACCAACCCCAACGGCGCCCAGGCCGACGTGGCGGGCGCCTGCGACCCCACGGGTCGGGTGTTCGGCCTGATGCCACATCCGGAGCGGTTCGTGGCCACCACGCAGCATCCGGCCTGGCACGGCAGGCTCGACCCCGACCAGCCGGGCACGGGGCTGGCGATGTTCGCCAACGCCGTGCGCGCGGTGGCGTGAGCGCTGGCGGGCAACACAGCCGTGGTCCGCGAGTGGTCGCCGGTGCCCGACCCATGGACTGTGACGGGTTGCCGATTCCCCGGAGCCGGCGTTGCTGGCAAGCGAAGGCAGGATGCCGAAAGCGCAGCCAGCATCGAGCGAACGGAGGGCAGGAAGCCCGGAGTGAGCGTCCGGGCGACGGGGACCGGCAACCCGGAGCCCGCGTGATGGCTTTTCAGCATTGACGCGGGCGGGGTGGGTTTCCTATTTCCCCAAGGTTCCCGGGTCCTGCCCCCGCAGGGTTCTACCATCGTGTCCAACCCTCACCGTGCCGCACCGCGCGGCGTCGTAGCGCTGATTGCGCTCGGGCTCGCCCTCGGGCTGGCGGGATGCCGGTTCGTCGGCGGCACGCGGCCGGCGTTCGCGCCAGGCGTCGAGGTCACGAGCGCGGCCGAGGGCGACACAGCGGCGCGGGCCGCCCCGCGGACGATCCCGCTCGAGCTCGTGTTCGTCCGCTGCGACGAGCATGACGCCGCGCTGAGCGACGAGCTCTGGCAGTTCGTCGACGAGCAGGGCTTCGACGCGGACTTGCGCCGCCGGCTCGCCGCCAACGGCCTCCGCGTCGGCATCGTGGGGGGCCACCTGCCGCCGCACCTCGCGGCCCGGTTCACCGCGGCCGCCGAGGCCGGCCCGGAAACGCTCGCCACCGATGCCGCCGTGAGCCGGCGGACATTGCGGCTTCTGCCCGGTCGCCGCGGGGAGGTGGTGATGGCATCGGGCATCCGCGAGCTTGTGCTGCTCGAGCATGCCGACGGCGGCGTGCGGGGCGGCACCTATGCCGACGCCAGCCCGGTGGTGAGCCTCAGGGCCAAGCCCGCAGCCGACGGGCGGGTGTCGATCGAGGCCGTGCCCGAGATCCGCCACGGCCCGGTCGAGAAGTCGTGGGTCGGCGAGGACGGCATGTTTCGCCTCGAGACAGGTCAGCGACGGCACCAGCTCGAGCATCTCGCGATCACGGCCGTGCTGCCGCGCGAGGGGATGCTCGTCCTCGCCTGCGGCGGCGACGACACGGCCTCCGTCGGCGACTGCCTGCTGCGTGATCACGATCGGGGCGAGCGGACGAGCGTCCGCCTGCTGGCGATCCGGCCGCTCGCCGACACGATCGACCCGCTGTTCGCGCCGCCGGACGACGAGGTCGTCGTGGCGGCGGACGAACCGCCGCTGGTCGTCCGCTGAGGCAGATCCGGTCGTGGGCGCCGATGACGCCCACGCCGCACCGGGCCCACCGTCTGGCAGATCCGGCAAACTGGGGCGACGCTGCCGGCGAAGGCTCGTGGAGAGGCTGGGTATCCCCGGGACGCTGAGGCGGGCGAAGCGATCGCAGCCGGCCCGCTGTCCGTGGCAGGGAGCGACAGCCGAATCAACAGGCGATGGTCGGCTTCCGCCGACGCACCGCGCCCCAGGGCCCTTCGATCCCATGGTTGCCGAAACTCCGTCCACCCGGCCCGCCCGCCACCGTCCCCGCACTACGACCGTGTTCGTGGCGGCCTTCGTCGCCGGCGCCGCGGCGGCGGTGGGCGTGAATCGGGCCCTCGATGTCCATCTCGCACAGGCCAAGCCGCAGGTGGAATGCGAGCCGATTTTCGTGGCCCTGCGGGCGCTGCCTCAGGGCGCGCCGCTCACGGTCTGGGACGTGGCGCTGCGCGACCTGCCCAAGGCGATGGTGCCGGCGACGGCCCTGCGGGTCACCGACTCGTTCGAGGGCCGAATCCTGAAGTTCCCGCTCCGCGAGGGCCAGCCGCTGGTGTCGGGCCAGCTCGTGCAGCCCGAGCCAGCCGCTCCCGCCGCCGCCGAGGCGCCGGCCCCGGAGAATCCGGCACGCGAGGAATTGGTCGAGGAGGCGTTCGTCGCGCCCGTGCCGGCCGCGCCGTCGGTCGCCACTCGTTCACCCGAGCCCGTCGGGGAAGCCAGCGACCTCGCGGCAGGCGAGCCAGCCGAGACCAGCAGCCAGCCGACGGCGACGCTTGCCAACGACACCGCTGTCGAGCCGACACCCGCCGTCGTCGAGCCCACGCCCACGGCCGTCGCCCAGCCGACCCCGGCCGCGACGCTGCCCGAATCAGACCAGCCTCAAGTCGATCGGCAGGCCTCCATCGCGGCCCCAGCCAAGCTGCAGGTCTCAACCGTCGATCAACGCTCCACCGCGGACGACACGCTCGATGTGCCGTCGCGTCCGCCGGTCGATGTTTCGAGCCTGCCGTCGGTCATGGCCCGCGAAGCCGCGGCCGCCACGCCGGCCGAGGGCTCCGAGGCGAGCCCGGGCGTGCGCTACCTCGTGGTTCCGGAGCGGATCGCCCGGCAGGCCGACACGTCGTTCACCATCCCCACGGCTCCCAGCGCGGGCCCCATGGATCCCGACGCCCGCGGGGCGGCCCCGATGCCTCTGGCCTCGGGGGCTCAGCCGGCATCGACCCCGCCGGTCCGCCAGCCGAAGGCCCAGAGCCCGATGTCGCAGTCCCGTCAGGCCCAGGCCGGCCCGGACCAGGCAGGCCAGACCGACGCGCGGCAGCCGCAGCAGAGCCAGACTCGGACCACGCAGCAGGCTCCGAGCAGGCAGCAGGCTCAGCCGCAGACCCGGTCGCGGCAGGCAGGAGGGCGTTCATCGGCCCAGCGAGAGCCGGCCGAGTTGCCGGCGGCGGAGGGCCGCCAGGCACCGGGCCCGCGGGCCTGGGGGGGCATGTTCCCGAACGTGTCGGCGGGGCTCGAGGCGATGGGCGGCTGGCGAAGCGGGCGGACGAACTCGGATCAGTCAGCCCCCGGCTCGACCACCCGGTAGGCGCCGCCCGACATCGCCGCCAGCCGGGCGAGCCGTGGCGATCGCCGCCCCTCACCGCCGCCGAACTGGACGACCATCACGCGCGTCGCCCCGAGCCGGCCGGAGAGTCGCTCGAGTTCGGGCTCCGAAAGATCGTGCGTCGCATCGGCGTCGGTGAGCAGGAAGACGACGTCGGGCGCCAGCCGCAGGGCCGCGGCGACCGCCTCGGCGTGTCGCGTGCCACCGGCCGCCGTCGTGCCCTCGACGAACCGCCGCACCTCCCGGAGCGTGGCCTCGTCGGCGAACATCGGCCGCCCACGGCCTCCCGGCGGCTCGAACATGCTCTGACGCTCGTTGTAGAAGAGGAGATGAAACTGCCGCGAATCGCCCAGCGCCTCGAGGCTGGTGAGCAGCTCCCGCTTGGCGTCGGACAGCGGCGCTCCCGCGGGCTCCGACATGCTGGCGGAGCGATCGCAGACGTACGCGATCCGCCGGCCGGCCGCTTCGAGACCGAAGAACCGCGGGGGCTGGCCAGGGGACGGCGGTTCGGCGTGGGCCAGCCCGAGGCCGAGCGTCGTCGCGGCCACCATCCAGGCTCGCCACGGGCTGGTCATGGCTCCACCACGATCTTGCCGGCGAGTTCCCCGGAGCCACCCACCGTGGCGGCTTCCTGGAGCGCGTGGGCCTCGGCGACGTGGGCCAGCGTGACGACCCGATCGACCGGCGCCCGCAGCTGACCGCGGGCCAGCCAGCGGTTGATGTCGGCCGCCGCGGCCGCCTGCTCGGAGGCGTCGGCCTTGAACATGACGAAGCCCAGCAGCCGGCACCCCTTCACGTAAAAGGGGCCGACCGGCAGCGGCGTCCGCGCCTCCCGGCCGGCCATCAGCACCATCCGCCCCCGCTCGGCGAGCATCGCGATCGCGGTCTCGAAGTCGGGCTCGCGCCGGGACTCCCAATGGACGGCCACCCCGCCGGGCGCCGCCGCGAGCACCGCGGCCACGAGATCCTCGCGGCGGTAGTCGAGCACGACGTCGGCGCCGAAGGCGTGGACCCGCTGCCGCTTCTCGGGCGTGCCGGCCGTGGCGAGCACGCGGCCGCCGAGGGCCTTGGCGATCTGCACGACCGCCGAACCCACGCCCCCGGAGCCGCCGCTGACGAAGATCGTCTCGCCCGGCTGGAGGGCGGCGTGGGTTACGAGCCCGAGGTGGGCCGTGATCGAGACGAGCGCGGCGGCGGCCGCCTCGCGGTCGGTGACGCCGTCGGGGGTCGGGTAGAGCCACCGCTCATCGACCGCGGCCAGCTCGGCACAGGTTCCCTGCCGGCCGAGCAGCCCCTGGTTGGATCCCCAGACCCGCATCCCCGGCCGGAGGCGATCGACCTCGGCGCCCACCGCCACCACCTCACCTGCCAGATCGCAGCCCACGACGAAGGGAACCGGGAGGGGCATGGCGACCGTGCCGGCCCGGACGTAGGTGTCGATCGGGTTGATCGCGGCGGCCCGCACGCGGACGAGCGCCTGCCGCGGGCCCGGCACCGGATCGGGCAGGTCGCCATACCGGATCTCGCTCGGGGGGCCGGTGCGGGTGATGAAGGCGGCTTTCATCGCGAATGGCCCTGGGCAGCGTGTGCGGCCGGCGGTGTCCGCTGGCCGAACAGACAGCCGAGCCCGCCGGCCGCGGCCACGACCGCGCCGGCGAAGGCGACGGCCCAGAGCACCGCAGCGATCCGGCCCGCTGCGCCGGCAGCCTGCTGCAGCCGCAACTCCTCGGGCAGCGTGCCCCGATCGACGCCGGAACCCCGCATCGCCTGCCACGCCTGATAGATGGTGGCCGCATCCACCGACTCGATCGCCGCGCGGATCGTCGCCTCGTCGGCGAGGTGCGGTGGCCCGCCGCCCAGCAGCGTGGGGGTCAGGAGCGCGGCCACCCCAGCCAACGCCGCCACGACGGTTCCCGCAAGGAGCCAGCCCTGTGCCGGTCGCCAGCGGCGCGCCGGGCTCGCTGGCTCCGCGACCGCGAACGGTTCGAGGTCACGCAACCGCGGCACGGCCAGCGCGCCTCTGCAGCGATCGCAGATGACCTGGCCGCCCGCGTTGCCGGGCCCCACGAACATCGCGGCCCCACAGCCGCACTCGATCCGATAACGCTTGGCCGCAGTGGTCATCCTGGTCAGGGTTTCCCGCTCGAGGGAGCATCGGGCGACGAGTCAGGCGACATGCGACCCTGTGAGCGTCACGCGGTGGAGGCGATCGTCGGACGTCGAGGCGACCTTCGGGGGCGGCGGCGAACGGCGCCGCTCTGGCCGACACCGACGCCCCGGGCGCCGGCAGAGCTTCTCCTGCCGGAGCCTTTTACCATTCCGGGAGCCGAAACCGAGAAAAAACCAGGTTTCCTCCAAAAAAAAACTGGCCTTCCGTGGCCAGGAACGGCATAATGTTACGTCCCCCGGAGAGCCCCCTTCATGCCGGCAAGTTGCCTGCATTCTTCCCGGCTTACCCATCTTTCGGGGGCGATTGAAGCTTGGGCAAGATGCTCTTGCCAATCTGCCGCTCCGTGGGCTTCGCAGCCGCTGTCCCGCGGGTGCCCCGCACGCCGCTGGACTTGCCCGCGCCTTGAATCACACTGTCGGCACCCCGAATGATGGTTTGGTGTCGCCCCGCCGCTTGCCGGCTCACGCCGGCTCATGGATTGGTCTGACCGAAGGAATCGCCAAGGAGCCCTGAGTTGTACGATTCGCTGCTGGATGAACTTGAGGACGACGTCGTCTCCAATCCCCAAGAGGTCGAAGAACTGACCGAGAAGGTCGTCGACGCGGAGGAGGCCGACGCCGAACTGCTCGCCGATGACGCCGATGTGACGGTCATCGCCGAGACCGACGTCGAAGCCGACGTGGAGATCGAGGCCGATGCCTCGGGCGACGGCGACGAGGCGATCGTCGAGCAGGTCGAGAACTGGTCCGACGATCCGGTGCGGATGTACCTGACGCAGATGGGCGAGATCCCGCTGCTCACCCGCGCCCAGGAGATCTCGCTCGCCCGGCAGATCGAGACGACCCGGGCCCAGTTCCGGGCCAAGCTCCTCGAGTGCGAGTATGTCGCCCAGCAGGCCTTCCGAGTGCTCTGTCGCGTGCACCGGGGCGAGCTTCCGTTCGATCGGACCGTCCAGGTCTCCGTCACCGACCGGCTGGAGAAGGAGCAGATCCTCGGCCGGATGCCCCACAACCTCAAGACGCTCGAGGTGCTGCTCAAGCAGAACAAGGCCGACTACCGGGTCGCCCTCTCCAAGAAGCAGCGGATGGCCGACCGGCGGGCCGCTTGGGCGCGGCTCGGCCGCCGGCGGACGCGGGTGGTGCGGCTGATCGAGGAACTCGGCCTGCGGACCCAGCGGATCGAGGCGATGATCCCGACGCTCGACGGCTTCGTGGAGCGGCTCCGGGAGTTGAAGAGCAAGATCGACGCCCACAAGCGGTCGAAGCAGCCCCCGTCCGGGCGGCAGAAGTTCGTCGACGAGTATCGCGCCATTCTCAAGAACTGCCAGGAGACCCCGCGCAGCCTGAAGCGGCGGATGGACGAGATTCGGGGCATCTTCGCCAAGTATCAACAGGCCAAGCGGGGCCTGTCGGAGGGCAACCTGCGACTCGTGGTGTCGATCGCCAAGAAGTACCGCAACCGCGGCCTCTCCTTCCTCGACCTGATCCAGGAGGGCAACGCGGGCCTGATGCGGGCGGTCGACAAGTTCGAGTATCGCCGCGGCTTCAAGTTCTGCACCTACGCCACCTGGTGGATCCGGCAGGCGATCACCCGCGCTGTGGCCGACCAGAGCCGCACGATCCGCATCCCGGTGCACATGGTGGAGACGATGAGTCGGGTGCGGAACGTCGCCCGCCAACTGCTCCAGGAATACGGCCGCGAACCGACGATCGAGGAGATCGCCGCCCGGGCGGGCACGCCGGTGGACGAGACGCGGCGGGTGACGGCGATGAGCCGCTACCCGATCAGCCTCGACCGCCCGGTGGGCAACAGCGAGGACAGCCACTTCGGCGACCTCCTGCCCGACACCGGCGCCGAGAACCCGGCCGTGGGCGCCGCCCAGGAGATGCTCCGCAACCGGATCGCGAAGGTGCTCAAGAGCCTCTCCTACCGCGAGCGGGAGATCATCAAACTCCGCTACGGCCTCGGCGACGGCTACAGCTACACGCTCGAGGAAGTGGGCCACATCTTCAAGGTGACCCGCGAGCGGATCCGGCAGATCGAGGCCAAGGCCGTCCGCAAACTGCAGGCTCCGGCCCGCAGCGAAGAGCTCAGCGGCTTCATCGATTAGGGCCGCGGGGCCATCCATGGCCCCCGCGGCCCGGGCGGCACTCCGGCCTTCGGCCGCTGCCGCCGGCCGCACCGGCTTCACGGCGGCAGGGGCATCCATGCCCCCTGCCGCCTTGCCGGGCCTCCGCCCGGCGGCCGCACCTCCGGGCGGCCGTACTCGTCCGCGTTGTGGCGAGGGGCGTTCGCTTGGACGAATCGTTCCGCCGCTGGGCGGCGGCACGCGGCCGCATGCCGAAGCCAGCCTGCGGAGCCGCGTGATCATGTCACCGTGGGTGGCGGTTCAACGCCCATAGCGGGCATGCCGCGATGGTGATAGCCCCGAACTGTTCGTTGGGCTGCGAGGGGTTGCCGGTTCCCCGGAGCCGGCGTTGCTGGCCAGCGGAGGCAGGATGCCGAAAGCGCAGCCAGCATCGAGCGAACGGAAGGCAGGATGCCTGTAGTGAGCGTCCGGGTGACGGGGACCGGCGACCCCGAGCCCGCGTGACCCATGACACTGCCAGCGCCCGGCGAGATGGCCGGGGAGGCCCCAAGCCTCCGCGCGGTGCCCCTTACCATCGGTTATGATCCCGACGTTCAGCGACCCCTACCGGAAAGGATCAGCATGCGTCTTCTGCTCGTTTTGTCGCTCGCCCTCCCCTGTGTCGTCGCCATGACGGCGGAGCCGGAGGCGTTTCCGCGGACCACGATCGATCTGGGGTGCGTGGTCACCGACCTCGACACGAGCGTGCGGTTCTACACCGAGGGAATCGGCTTCCGGGAGGTAAAGGGGTTCGAGGTGCCGGCGGCCCTGGCGACCGACGCGGGTCTCACCGATGCGCGGCCGCTGTCGATCCGCGTGCTCGTGCTGGGCGACGGCGACGAGGCCACGAAGCTGAAGCTGATGCAGGTGGCCGGTACCCTGCCCCGGACCGGTGACACCGACTTCATCCACTCCCATACCGGGTTCCGCTACCTGACCATCATGGTGGCCGACACCGACGCGGCGCTCGCCCGCCTGGAGAAGCTGGGTGTCAAGCCGATCGCCAAGAGCCCCGTCGCCCTGCCCGACTCGCTCGCGCCCGGCATGCACCTGACGTGCGTCCGCGACCCCGACGGCAACATCATCGAACTGATCGGGCCGCGGAAGTGAGCCGGCTGGTTGACCACAGCGCTGGCCGGCCATAGGCTTTGGCTCGCGCGAGGGGGTGACACCCCCGCGGACTTCCCGGACTGATCCGCCCCTGCGAGGAGTTCCGTCATGGTTTCTGGTCGTCGCCAACTCGTCCGCATGCTCTCGATCGCCGGCCTCACGGCCGCCGGCGTCGCCGGCTACGCCGGGCTTGCCCTGGCCGCGCCGTCGCTCTGGGAGTGCAACTTCTGCCACCAGCAGTACCAGGGGGATTCGCTCCCTGCCTCGCTGCGGTTCGCGAAGTGCGCCGCCAAGGACATGAAGCAGAACCACTTCTGGATCAAGAAGGGCTAACGCCGGGGAGGCGTCAGACCGGCCCGACCTTGCCCGCCCGCTCCAGCCACGCGACCACCTCGGCGGCGAGTTCGTCGGGCGGGCGGGTGGCGGAATCGACCACCATCTCCGGCGCGAGCGGCTCCTCATAGGGGTCGTCGATACCAGTGAAGTTCTTGATCTCCCCCGCCCGGGCCTTCTTGTAGAGCCCCTTGGGGTCGCGACCCTCGCAGACCTCGAGCGGCGCCCTGACGAAGATCTCCACGAAATCGCCGGGGGCGAGCGCCGCCCGCACGGCGTCGCGGTCGCGGCGGTAGGGGCTGACGAAGGCCGTCAGGGCGACGATCCCCGCCTGGGCGAAGAGGTCGGCCACGGCGCCGATCCGACGGATGTTCTCGGCCCGGTCGGCGGGCCCGAAGCCGAGTCCAAAGCGGGCGGCGGCCTCCTCGCCGTAGCGATCGCGAAGCATCGCCGGCGCGGCGTTCAATCCCAAGCGGACGTTGTCGCCATCGAGGACGAACGTCCGGCAGCCCCGCGCGTGCAGCAGCCGGTCGACCGCGTTGGCCAGCGTGCTCTTGCCACAGCCGGACAGGCCCGTGAACCAGAGCACGCAGCCCCGGTGACCGGCAGCCCGCTCGCGGTCGGCCCGGCAGACCGCGTGGTCGTGCCAGCGGACCTCCACCCGTTCGCCTGCCGCTTGATCGTCCACCATGATGCTTCTCCGGGGATTGCCCGCACTCACCAGGCGTCGAGCCTGATCTCGAGTTCCATGCGATCGGCGTCGCCGCCAGGATCACCGCCGCGACGGGCCACCGTGAGCCGGATCGTATCGCCCGGGATCCGTCCCGACACGCGGGTCGTGAGCCCTTCGAAGTCGGCCACCGCCGCACCGTCGATCGCCACCACCACGTCGCCCGGCCTCACGCCGGCCTGATCCGCAGCCGACCCCGGCTCGACGGATTGGATCTCGCACGGACCGCCGAAGGCGAGCGCCCCGACGCCGAGTTTGCCCCCTCGTCGCACGTCGATCTCGGTGTCGGGCAACGTGGCCCCCAGGGCCGCGATCGCGGGATCACCCAGGCCGGTGCCGAACAGTTCGATCCGCTCGACCCGCCGCAGCCGGCCCAGGACGGCCACGCCCCGCTCATCCAGCCGCACGCCGTGGAAGGCCACCGCCCGCAGCCGCGGCAGCCGGGTGAGTTCCCGAAGATCCGCGGCGCTTCCCTTCCAGGCCCGACCGAACTCGATTTCCTCCCCGGCGAGTTCGACCATCGGCCGCTCGCGGAACTCCGCCCCGAGCGACTCCAGCCGCTCGCGAGCCGCCTCGGCCTGCCCGACCTGGTGAAACTCCAGGGCCGCCGCGGCCAGGCGGGCCGCCGCCGGTGACACGTCGGCGCACGCCTCCAAAGCCGCCTCGGCCTCTTCGGCGAGCGGCTCGACTGCCAGCATCTCCCTCAGGATCTCGACACCCCGGCTGGCCACCTCCAGGTCGCCCCCCCTGATCGCCACGGCCAGGGGCTCGATCGCGGGGCGGCCGGCGGCCAGTAGCTGCTTCGACGCCGCTTCCCGTCTGGCGAACTGCGGCGCACCGAGCTGCTCGATCCAGCCGGCGATCTCGCCGGCCGACGGTGCGGCGGCAGCCGCCTCCTCGGACCGGGCAACCGACAGGACGCCCGGAACCGCCACCAAAACCGCCATCACGACCGCACGCCACGCCCTGATCACGACCACCTCCACGGAATGTGCCGAATATACCGCGGCCCCGGGCATTCGGCCGGGGATACACTTCAGGAGTTCGCCGCCGCCATGCCGACCTTCCAGGTGGTCCCTCGACGTCGCCCTGGTCCGCCGACCTGCGTTGGCCGTCGGCTTGTGGCTCCCGGCTATCCCCCGCCATGTCGCTCCACCTCACCACGCTTCCTCGCGGCACGCCCCCGCTGCCCGCCACCCGCGCCGAGATGCAGGCGCGGGGCTGGGACGAGGTCGACGTGGTGTTCGTCAGCGGCGACGCCTACGTGGACCATCCGAGCTTCGCCAACGGGCTCCTGGCCCGGCTCATGGAGGCGGCGGGCTTCCGCGTGGCCGTGCTCGCCCAGCCCGACTGGCGGAGCTGCGAGCCGTGGCGTGAGTTCGGTCGGCCGCGGCTCTGCTTTGCCGTCTCGGCCGGCAACATGGATTCGATGATCAACCACTACACGGCCAACCGGAAGGTGCGAAACGACGACGCCTACTCGCCCGACGGCCGGATCGGCCGGCGGCCCGACCGGGCCACGCTGGCCTACTGCCAGCGGTCGCGGGAGGCCTTTCCCGGAGTGCCGGTGGTGGCCGGCGGCGTCGAGGCGAGCCTGCGGCGGATCGCCCACTACGACTACTGGAGCGACAAGGTCC
>JBJTPO010000464.1:0-3375 GCA_046075145.1 Planctomycetota bacterium | reverse complement strand
GAGGAGCGGGGTGGTCATGAGATCTCCCGGGGCGTGGCGGAGGCGGGAGTGTAGCAGCGGCGCTTGGAGAAGTCGCTCGCCGGTTCACCCGCGCGAGGGGGGTGGCTATACTCTCCTGCTTTCGGTGCGCCATGCCTGCCGATGCCAAGCCGCTCTTCCGCCCGGACGTGCTTCATGCCCACGTGACGGCGTTCGCGCTGCCGGCGGCGATCGAGAGCGTCCGCGACGACCTCGCGAAGTGGGCCGATCTCGTGGCCTCCGGCCGGATCGATCGGTTCAAGGAAACCGAACTGCTGCCCGAGTTCATCACGCTGTTTTTCAATCGTGTGCTCGGCTATCGCGGTGCGTCGGACGGCGGCGTTGCCTGGACGCTCTCGCACCAGCGGCATGTGGAGGTGGAAGGCGAGTTCGCTGATGCCGTCCTGGGCCGCTTCGCGAATGGACAGCCGCCCCGCTACACCGTGGCCGTCGAGGTCAAAGGCCCGAAGGATCCGCTCGACCGTCCCTTCGCCGGCCGGCGGCTGTCGGCGGTCGATCAGGGCTACCGTTACGCGATCAACCTGCCCTGCGACTGGCTGATCGTGACGTCGATGCGGGAGATCCGGCTGCACTCGAAATCAGCCGACCAGCATAGCTACGAGGCATTCGACACCGAGGCCGTCGCTCGCGACGAAGCCGTGCTCAAACGGTTCGTGTTTCTCCTCGGCGCCGACCGCATCGTGCCCGAGTCCGGCGTCTGCCACCTCGCCGGCCTGCTGGCCGAGTCGGAGCGGGTGGGCCGCGAGCTGACGCGTACGTTTTACGATGCCTATGCCGGCATGCGGCTCGACATGTTCGGCCGGCTCGCCGCCGACAATCCGGGCGTGCCCCGGGCCGCGCTCGTCGGGTTCACGCAGCGGATCCTCGACCGCGTGCTCTTCTGTGCCTTCTGCGAAGACCGCGGCCTGTTGCCCGCCGACACGCTCAAGAAGGCCTACGAGCATGCCGACCCCTATCACCCACGGCCGATCTGGGAGAATTTTCGCGGACTGTTCGCGGCCGTGAACCGGGGCAATGCGGCGCTCGGCATCCACGCCTACAACGGCGGCCTGTTCGCTGACACCGATCCGGGGTTCGAGTCGCTCGTCGTGGCCGACGAGGTGTGCCGTCATTTCCGGGATCTCGGCAGCTACGACTACCGCGACGCCGCGGCGGCAGCCCTGGCCGAGACGGGCCGCTCGCTGATCGACGTCGATATCCTCGGCCACATCTTCGAGCAGTCGATCGCCGATCTGGAAAGGCTCCGCGACGATACCGCCACGCCCGAGGCCGCGGCCAAGAAGAAGACGAGCCGGCGAAAGAGCGAAGGGGTTTTCTACACGCCCTCGTTCGTGACCCGCACCATCGTCGAGCAGGCCCTGGGCGGCGTGGTGGCCGACCGGTTCGACTCGCTGCGGAAGCAGCGGGAGGCGGACGCAAAAGGAGCCGCGAAAGCCGCGCTCGCCGAGCCGACCGTCTATCGGCTCGACGCGCTCAAGCCTCCGGCCCGGACGGCGCTCGTGGAGTTTTGGGAGGCGTGGCAGGACGAGCTGGCGACGGTTCGGCTGCTCGACCCGGCCTGCGGATCGGGGGCCTTCCTGATCGAGGCCTTCGATCAGCTGCATGCCACCTACCAGGCGAGCAACGACCGGCTCCAGGAGCTGCGGGGCCACCGCTCGCTCTTCGATCTCGACAAGCGGATCCTGGAACACAACCTCTACGGCGTCGATCTCAACGAGGAGGCGGTCGAGATCTGCCGCCTGAGCCTGTGGATCAAGACGGCTGCTCGTGGCAAAGCCCTCACGAGCCTCGATCACACGATCCGCTCCGGGAACAGCATCGTGGCCGACCCGAGCATCCATCCGCGGGCGGTCGACTGGCAGGCGATGTTTCCGCACGTGTTCGCGGCCGGCGGCTTCGACGTGGTGGTGGGTAATCCGCCGTACGTCCGTCAGGAACTGCTCGGGCCCATCAAGCCCTACTTGCAGGAGCATTACGCCGCCTATCACGGCATGGCCGATCTCTACGTCTACTTCTACGAGCTGGGGCTGAATGTCTTGAAGCCGGGCGGCCTGCTCTCGTTCATCGTCACGAACAAGTGGATGAAGGCGGGCTACGGCGAGCCGCTGCGGAAGCTCTTGGCAGAAACCTCGTGGATCGAGTCGGTCGTGGATTTTGGCCACGCCAAGCAGATCTTCGAGGATGCCGACGTGTTTCCGTCGATCATCGTGGCCCGCAAGCCCGCGGCGCAGCCGGCCAAAAAACCCAAGACGGCCCGGCTGTGCGCGATCCCGCGGGAACAACTCCGGATCGACGACCTCTCCCGGCAGATCGCCGAGGAAGGCACCGCCCTGCCGCTGGAGCAGCTGTCGAGTGCCGCGTGGCAGCTCGAGCCGGGCGGGGTGAATCAGTTGCTGGCAAAGCTTCAGGCCCAGGGAGCACCGCTAGGAGCCTTCGCAGCCGTGCATCCGTTGAGAGGCGTGCTGACTGGCTTGAACGAGGCGTTCATTCTTGATGCACCGACCTATCAAGCAATAAAGGCGAGCGACAATGCTAGCGCTGGTCTCATGAAGCCAAATCTGCGAGGCCAAGACATCGACCGTTGGCAAAGTACGTGGGGTGGTCTCTGGATGATCGTCATCGCGTCGAGCGATAACCAAGACTGGCCATGGTCGAACGGCGGTGACCAAGCGGAGGCGATCTTCGCCAAGACATTTCCCGCGATCTATCAGCATCTCTCTCAGTTCAAACAGCCTTTGATGAAGCGTCAGGACAAGGGCCGCTTCTGGTGGGAACTTCGATCCTGCGCCTACTGGCAGGAGTTTGCAAAGCCCAAGATCATGTATCAGGAGATCCAGTTTCATCCCTGCTATGCCCTCGATCGCACGGGCAGCGTCGCCAACAACAAGGTGTTCATGCTGCCGACCGACAATCTCTATCTGCTGGGCGTGCTGAATTCCCCCTTGACGTGGTGGCACAACTGGCGCTATCTGCCGCACATGAAAGACGAGGCCTTGTCACCAGCGGCATTTCTGATGAAGGACCTGCCGATCGCTGAGCCGACGGACGAGATTCGCGAGGGCGTCACGGGCCGTGTCGAACGGCTGCTGGCGATCACGGCCGCGCAGCACGACACCGCCCGCACGCTCCTCGACTGGCTTGCGGTCGAGCACGCCATCGAAAAGCCGACGCAGCGGCTGCAGGCGTTCGTCGAGCTCGATTCCGACGGCTTCGTGGCTGAAGTGAAAAAGATCCGCGGCCGCAAAAACCCGCTCTCGGCCGCGGCCGTGAAGCACCTGCGGGACGAGTTTGCCCGGTCGGTCGAGCCCGCGCAGGCCCTGGCCCGCGAGGCCGTGG
>JBJTPO010000463.1:0-4243 GCA_046075145.1 Planctomycetota bacterium | reverse complement strand
CTCGGCGAGCGTGACGGGCGGCGCGGTCGTGGCGTCGTACAGGCCGGCCAGCCGAAATCCCGCCGCCGCCATCCGCGCGGAGAATCCGATCTCGTTCCGCTCGACGACGTCGCGCTTCGTCGGCAGGGTCTCGAGCCCGTGCCAGAACCCGCTCCAGACGTCCGACTCCATCAGGGGCCTCCGCATGGCCAGAAACCACGACTGCACGTGCGGCACCCGCGGGGCGGACCGGCTCGTGTTCTGATCGGAGAGCACCATTCCCCAGAGGTCGGCCGCCGCCACCCGGGCGTCGGCGAGCGCCGGTCCGAGGTCGAACAGCGGGCCGTACACGCTGTCGTTGACGCAGATCACCTCGTCGTGGTCGGCGGGCCGGAAGTTGGCCAGGCCGTCCCGCCACGCGGCAAAGTCGTACCCCACGTTTGCCCGCGGCACGAATGCGTCGACGATGCCCGCCAAGTCCGCAGGGAGTCGGCGGGCCGAGTTGGAGACCACGACGAGCCGCTCGGCATGACGGCGGTAGGCCGCCAGGGCGTGACGCACGTGCGGGTCGAAGCGGCCGTCGGGATCGAAGTGCGCCAGCACGATCGCGCGGGAGGGTGGCCGGGGCAGGACCAGCGTCAGGGGCGACTCACGCATGCCGGCCTCCGCGGATCATCGTTAGGCCGCGTCGCGTCGCAGGCCGCGGCCGACCTGCGAGTGGAGCAGCAGCAGGCGGCGGGTGAGGCTCAGGCTGCGGAGCTGCTCATCGAGCAGGCCGAGCAGCGCCGGCACATGGCCGAGCGTGACGGAGGCCCGGGCAAAGCCGCCGTTCCTGATCTCGCGCTCGGCCGTCCGCATCGCCGAGGCCACATACCAGCGGACGCTGGCCGAGAGGGTCGGGCCGCGGATCTCCTCGGGGAGCGAGTCGGCGTTGATCTGGATCGCCCGCGCGAGATCGGGCCAGGCCGCCCCCGAGGCGTGCAGCCGGGTGGTCTCGTTGTCGGCATGCCGCCGGTAGGCGGCCAGGGGCCGCGGGTCGTACCAGACCGGAGAGTGGGCGGCGATCCGCACCCACATCTCCCAGTCGAGCGCGAGCTGGAGGTCGGTGCGGTATCCGCCGAGCGCCTCGTAGGTGCGGCGGGCGACGACGACCGAAGGCGTCTGGATCCGCTGTCGCTCGGCGATCCGGGGCAGCCAGTTGGCCACCACGCCGCTGGTCCATTGCTGCCGTGAGGTGGTCCTGATCGGCCGGTCGGCCGCGTCAACGAGCCGTGTGCGGCAGAAGGCCATGCCGACGTCGGGCTGATGGCGGAAGGCTTGCTCCATCCGGTCGTAGAAGCCGCGCAGCACGTAGTCATCCTGGTGGAGGATGTGGACGAGCTCGCCGCGGGCGAGGCCGAGGGCCCGGTTCCAGTTGCCGCCCAGACCCAGGCGGCGCGGCTGCTCGAAGATCTCCACGCGGCCGGCGGGGTCGCACTGCTCGACGATCTCCCGCACCAGGCCCTGCCGCGAGCCGTCGTCGACCACCGCGATCTGCATCGCGTCTGCCGGAGGCGCCTGAGCAAGCACCGACTCGAGCGCCTTGGCCAGCTTGCCGTCGGGCTCGTACGTGGGCAGCATCACCGAGAACCGCGGCCCGGTCGGGTCGTGGCGCGGTGGGATCGGCGGTGGCGGTGCGACGGGCATCGGGGTGCCGCGGGTGGGATACGGGGTGCTGGGGAATACCAGAACCCTTCCGCCGCCGACAGGCCGATCCGAAGCGCGGGATCACCCAGCCCCCCCAGCCTGCGAGGCTTGGTGTAACTGCCGAGCGCGCCAAATCCGCGCACGAACACGGCCGCCCGGAGGTGCGGCCGGGGCCGAAGGCCCGAGGGCCGCTCAGCCCGCCGGGGCCATGGACGGCCCGGCGGGCGTGAACTCAGAACGAGCCCACGCTGAAGCCGACGTAGGCGCCCCACGGGCCGACGCCGACGCTCATGTTCGAGCCCTTCGCGTCGGAGAACGGCGGCTTGCCGCCCCCGCCGCCGCCGCCACCGCCGGTGCGGTACGGGGAGAACGACGCGCTGCGGGTCTGGGCCATGGCCGCGGCGGCGGCCGCCGCCGTCTGCTGGCGGTTGGCCGCGGCCTGTTGCACGAGCACGTCGCGACTCTGGTCGAAGGCCTGCTGCCGCTGCTGGAGCGAGGTCCGCTTCTGCTCGATCCGGTTGATCTCCTGCTGCAGTTGCGACGAGGTCATCGTGACCACGTCGGGCACGTCTCGCAGGGCCTCGGCCCGCCGCTGGTCGCTCATCGCCGAGAGATACTGTCCCAGCCAGGCCTTGGCGTCTCGGGCCTCGGGCGTCTCGAGCACCTTGAACTTGGCGTCAAGGTCGTCGAGCAGGTATTCGAGTTCGTACGACGACATCCCGGCCACGCGGCGGTTGAAGTCGGCCTTGATCCGGTTGACCTCCTGGGGCGAGTAGATCTCCTGCGATGAAAGCCATTCGCCGAGTTCGAAGATCGCCCGCCGCCATCGCTGCCCGCTCATGATCTCGACCTTGCGGGCCGCGTCTTCCGGGGTCGCCCGGGAGGGCATCGTGCGTTCGGCCGCGCCGGGCTGAGCTGCCGCCGGGGGGTCGGCCGCCGGGGAGCAGACTGCGATCCCGCCGGCCATGAGCGCGACGGCGGGAAGCGCCAGGCCGGCCAGCCGGCGGCGGGCTGCACGACTGGTCACGAGGGCGTTCATCGGGTTGCCCGGGGCTGGTCGCCTCCGGCCTGTGGCTTGCGGATCATGGTCAGGGTCACGGGGGCGACGTGCTCGCTTCCGACGTGGGTGGGCAGCGACTTCCAGATGCAGCGGTCCTTGCCGTCGTAGGTGTAGATATTGAGCGACGTCGACTGGATGCCGTCGGGGCTGACCGCCCGCGACTTGGCGACCCAGGAGCGACCGTCACGGGTCCAGTCGGCCTCGCCATGGCTGCCGTCGGAACCGAACACCCAGGAGTGGACCGACTTGGTGAGCGGATCCCAGCCGATTCGCTGGGTGATCGTCAGGGGCGCGACGCCCTCGACCGGGATCCGCAGTTCGCGGACCAGATACGTCTTGGATTCATTCCAGCGGGTGGACACCTCGATCGGGGCCTGCTTGTCGGCAGCGGGGTGGTCATCGACCACCACCCAGTCGCCGGCCATCCAGTCGAGTTCCGCGAGCGCCGCGGCGGCGACCGGCTCCTCGCCCCGGGCTTCCCGCAGCGCGCCGAGTTTCCAGGTGCCTTCGTGCCGCACCCAGGTCGCGGAGAAGCGGCCGGTGAGCGGCTGGCCCGCCGGCGGCAGGACCTCGACGGTGCCGTCCTCGACGGCGACGTCGGCGGTCAGAAAGCGCAGCTTCGTCTCGCGGATCCGGAACTCGGGACGGCTGGCCGCGTCGGGCGGCGTCGCCGGCTGGTCGAGCGCGAGCGCCTCGCGGCCGAGCAGCAACTGCCCGGAGGCATCGACGATGTCGCCGTCGGGTGTCCAGAGCGCGGCCAGCCGGGCGGCGTCCCCCTTGTCGAGCGCCTCCATGTACGCCTTGGCGGCCGCCCGGATCGCGGCCTCGTCGGCGACCCGTGATTCCTCGGCCGAGTTGGCGGCCGCCGTTCGAAAGACGAGCATGATCGCGGTCACGGCGAGGGCGATGCCTCGGCGGCTGGGCGCTGCAAGGGGCAGGGCGTGACGAACGGCTTGGGTCATGGATCGCTCCAAACGGGCAACGGCAGCAGGAAGCCGGGGCTTGGAAGTTTACCCTCCGCCCACCCGGCGGGAAAGAAAGCAGGCCGTCTGGTAGGGTGGCCACGATGCGAATTTCCGACCCCGTTGCACTCCTGGCAGACCTCGTTCGGCGACCGAGCGTCAATCCGATGGGCCGCGACGTGTCGGGCCCGCAGTATTTGGAAGGCCGCGTCAGCGACTTTCTCGTGCAGCGGTTCGCCGCGGCCGGCATCCCCTGGGTGCGCCAGTCCGTCGCTCCGGGCCGCGACAACGTGATCGCCCGGCTCGAAGCCACCGTGGCCGACGCGCCGGTGATGCTCTGGGATGCGCATCAGGACACCGTGCCAGCGGAGGGCATGTCGATCGAGCCGTTCACGCCGCTGGTGCGGGACGAGCGGATGTATGGCCGCGGCACCTGCGACGTGAAGGGCGGGCTGGCGGCGATGGTCGCGGCGCTCGAGCGGCTCAGCACCGCGGATGGCCGCCGGGCGACCGTCGTGCTCGCCGCCACCGTCAACGAGGAGTTCGGCTTCTCGGG
>JBJTPO010000462.1:0-2985 GCA_046075145.1 Planctomycetota bacterium | reverse complement strand
AGGCCGAACGCTCAGGCAAAAGTACTGACGACCACATTCTGTTGGAGAGCGGTGCGGGGCCCGGCGGCCCGGTACCCACCGAAGGGGCAACCCCCGGCCTTGTGGCCGCGGCGAATCTCTCAGGTTCCAGGACAACAGGGTTCCGGGTGACGGCGTAAGCCGTCGCCCCCGAGGAAGGAGCCCGCCCGTGTCCGAGACCGTGACCACCGCCCCCGCCGCGCGTTCCCCCCGCCGCCGGCTCGACCTTCAGGATGGCCCGGCACCGGCAGGAAGTCAGCCCGGCTCCGGCCTCGCCGAGCCGGCCGACTTCGTCACCCGGCACATCGGCCTCGCGGCCGTCGACGAGGCGGCCATGCTCGCGGCGATCGGCGCCGCCTCGCTCGACTCGCTGCTCGATGAGATCGTGCCCGAGGGTATCCGCCGTCGCGATGTCATGCAGCTGCCGCCCGCCGTCTCGGAGGCGGCTGCCCTTGCCGAACTGAGGACGATCGCTGCCCGCAACGTGGTCTCAAAAAGCTTCATCGGCCAGGGCTACCACGGCACCCGCACGCCCACGGTGATCCTGCGCAACGTGCTGGAGAACCCCGCTTGGTACACCGCCTACACGCCCTACCAGGCCGAGATCTCGCAGGGACGGATGGAGGCCGTGCTCAACTTTCAGACGATGGTCTGCGACCTCACGGCGATGCCGATCGCCAACGCCTCGCTGCTCGACGAGGCGACGGCCGCCGCGGAGGCGATGACGCTCGCCCGCCGCTCGGCCAAGAGCAAGAGCCAGCGGTTCCTCGTCGATCACCGCTGCCATCCGCAGTCGATCGAGGTGCTCGCCACACGGGCTGAGCCCTTGGGGATCGAACTCGTCGTGGGCGACGTCCGCGAGTCGCTCGCGGACGGCGAGTGCTTCGGCGTGCTCGTGCAGTATCCGGCGACCGATGGGGAGGTGGCCGACTGGCGCGGGCTCGCCGATCTCGTGCATGGCAAGCAGGGGCTCTTGTGCGTGGCGACCGATCCGCTCGGCCTCACGCTGCTCGCTCCGCCGGGTGAGTGGGGGGCCGACATCGTGGTCGGCTCGACGCAGCGGTTCGGGATGCCGATGGGTTGCGGCGGCCCGCACGCTGCCTTCTTCGCCTGTCGCGACGAGTTCAAGCGGTCGATGCCGGGGCGGCTGGTGGGCGTGAGCGTGGACTCGGCTGGTCGCCCGGCCTACCGGCTCGCGCTCCAGACCCGTGAGCAGCACATCCGGCGGGAGAAGGCGACGAGCAACATCTGCACGGCGCAGGTTCTGCCGGCGGTCGTGGCCTCGATGTACGCCGTCTACCACGGGCCCGAAGGCCTCGCGCGGATCGCCCGCCGGATCGCCGGCCTGGCGGCGGTGCTCGCCGAGGGGCTGCGGCGGCTTGATCTGGCGCCGCGGCATGCCTGGGCCTTCGACACGCTGGCCCTCGCCGCGGGCGACCGCACCGAGGCGATCCTCGCCCGGGCCCGGGAGCTGGGCATGAACCTCCGGCGGCTCGACGCCGGCACGCTGGGCATCGCCCTCGACGAGACGACCGACCCCGCCGACGTCGTGCGGCTCTGGGAGGCGTGCGCCGAGCCGGGGCAGGCGATCCCAGAGTTCGCGGCCTGCGAGGCGGCGGCGGTGTCACTCCTGCCCGGGGCCCTGCGGCGGACGAGCCCGTTCCTGGAACATCCCGTGTTTCATGCCCACCGCAGCGAGACGGCGCTGCTCCGTTATCTGCGGGAGTTGGCCGACCGCGACCTGGCGCTCGACCGCACGATGATCCCGCTCGGCAGCTGCACGATGAAGCTCAACGCCACGAGCGAGATGATCCCGATCACATGGCCCGAGTTCGCCGAGATCCACCCCTTCGCGCCGGCCGAGCAGCGGGAGGGGTATCGCCTGCTCGAGCAGCAGCTCGTCGCCTGGCTGTCGGCGGCGACCGGGTACGCGGGAATCAGCCTCCAGCCCAACGCCGGCAGTCAGGGCGAATACGCCGGGCTGCTCGCGATCCGCGGCTGGCAGCGGGCCCGTGGCCAGGGGCATCGCGACCTCTGCCTGATCCCGTCGTCGGCCCACGGCACGAACCCGGCGAGCGCCCAGATGGCGGGCATGGAGGTGGTGGTGACCGGCTGCGACGCCGACGGCAACGTCGATCTGGCGGAGCTGGAGGCCAAGTGCCGCGAGCATGCCGGCCGTCTCGCCGCCGTGATGATCACGTACCCCAGCACCCACGGCGTGTTCGAGCGGGAGGTGAAGCGGCTCTGCGAGATCGTGCACGCCCACGGGGGCCGCGTCTACGTCGACGGTGCCAACATGAACGCGCTCGTGGGATTGGCCGCGCCGGGCGGATTCGGCGGTGACGTCAGCCACTTGAACCTTCACAAGACCTTCTGCATTCCGCACGGTGGCGGCGGGCCGGGCGTGGGGCCGGTGTGCGTGGTCGAAGACCTCGTTCCCTTCCTCCCCGGCCACGTGACCGGCGGCGTGGCGGGCCGGCCGGTGGGCGCCGTGTCGGCGGCGCCGCTCGGCAACGCCGCGGTGTTGCCGATCTCGTGGATGTATTGCCGGATGATGGGGCCCGACGGCCTCAAGCAGGCTACGGCGGCGGCGATCCTCGCGGCCAACTACGTGAGCGCCCGGCTCCGCGACCACTTCCCCACGCTCTACTGCGGCCCGGGCGGCCGGGTGGCCCACGAGTGCATCCTCGACCTGCGGCCGCTCAAGGACTCCGCCGGCATCTCGGCCGAGGACGTGGCCAAGCGGCTGGTCGACTACGGCTTTCACGCCCCGACGCTCTCCTTTCCCGTGGCGGGCACGCTGATGGTGGAGCCGACGGAGAGCGAGAGCCTGGCCGAACTCGACCGGTTCATCGAGGCGATGATCGCGATCCGGGCGGAGATCCGCCGGATCGAGGCGGGCGAGTGGCCGCGGGATGACAATCCGCTGGTGCACGCTCCTCACACGGCCGTGTGCGCGACCGCGAG
>JBJTPO010000461.1:0-1306 GCA_046075145.1 Planctomycetota bacterium | reverse complement strand
GCACACCGTCTCCGGGACTCATCGACCCGCCGCCTCCAATAGTGTATCCCCGCCGCTCGCAGCCGGCACCGCCGGCAGGGCCGTCACAGGCGGCCGCGAATCACCGCTTCAGCGCACAGCGGATCAGGGGGCCGGCGAAGCGGGCAGTTGCAGCATGCGCTGGATGGCCCCGGGCCGAGGCTCCTGGGCGTTGAAGTCCCCGACGGACAGGTCCCAGGAGATGTCGCGGGTGCTCCGGAGCGTGAGCGTGCCCGAGGCCGCGTCGATGTGGTAGATGGCGGCATGCCGACCGACTTCGTCGATCACGACGAGCAGTCGGCGTGTGTCGTCGAGCCGGCTCTCGGAGATCCAGAGTGGCCCCCCACCCCCGGGGACGGTCGCCCGTTGCGCGGCGAGTTCGCGGGCTTGCCAGATGCCGATCGCCCCCAGCACCACCACCGCGGCCAGCCATCGGCGGTGAGCGAACATACCGGGTTGGGCGGGGCTCCGACAGTCGAGCATGTCCGGTTCTTTCGAGAAGGACGGTCGCCCGCGATACCCGCCAGGCCGCGTGCAGACCGTAGCCGGCTCCGGCAGGCGAATGCAAGGCAGGCCGGCGAGGTTTTCCGGCTTGCCCAGCCTGCCCGGCCGGCCCTGCGTGCCGCCGTCGCTTCCCTGTTTCGCCGTGCGGGATGTTTCTGTTCAATCGGTCGGGCAAAACGTACCGATGGAGACGATTGAAAGGTCCTCCGTCGCGTCGATGGCGGACCGCGTCCTGGCCTCCGGAGGCAACCGCTGGTGTCGAAGCTCAACCGCCTGTCCGCAGCGCTCCTGCGGTCGCCCCTGCTCTGGGGCGGCGCGCTCGCCTTCGCCTTCTTCGCCCTGATCCACGGCGGCGTGATCACGGACGCCAACGTGATCCGCTATCTGGCCGGCCATTGGGTCGAATACGCGGAGGTGACGCTCTTTTTCATCGGCCTCGCGGCGCTCGCGATTCGGGGGGGCGAGATCGCCCGGCAATTGCGGCGCATGGCGACTCCGCTCCTCGACCCGATTCCGGTCGGCGGTGAGGATCCGGCGGCCGCCGTCGATCTCGTCGCCTCGCTGCCGCCCGAGGAGGGCCACCTCTCCCGCCGCCTCCGCGAGGCCCTCGATTTGGTCGTGCGGACGGGCTCAGCGGACGGCCTCGAGGATCACCTCAAGTATCTGTCCGACGTCGATGTCGCCCGTGCCTCACAGGGCTACGGGCTCGTCCGGTTCATCGTCTGGGCGATCCCGATTCTCGGTTTTCTCGGGACCGTGATCGGCATCACGGTGGCGATCGCCA
>JBJTPO010000460.1:0-6217 GCA_046075145.1 Planctomycetota bacterium | reverse complement strand
ATTGATTCGTCTGCAAAGACATCGCGCGCCACTCCGCGCACGAACACGGCCGCCCGGAGGTGCGGCCGGCGGCCGGGGCCGAAGGCCCGAGGGCCGCCAAGGATGCGCGGGCCATGGATGGCCGCGAATCCTTTAAATCAGTATCGCCCCTGAAAGCCGGCGAAGCCGCCGTGGATGATCGTCTCGCTACCGGCCGCGATGCCGCCGAGCGAGGCGGGGGAGGTGATCGTGGCGGGCCACTGGCCGTCGGCTTGGGCGATGTTGCCCACGCCCACCACGCGGTAGCCCATCCAGAGGCTCCACTTCTCGGTGACGTCCCAGGTGATGCCGGTGTCGACCGAGCCGAGCCAGCTGAACACGCCCAGCTCCGAGTAGGCGCGGGCCGGGTCACCGCCGGGAAAGGTCGCCTGCTGGCCGCCGGGTCGGGCCAGCGACGAGGTGTTGGTGATCGAGTTGCCCCCGACCATGAACTTGGGCACGATGTTCAGCCGCACGCTCGGAAGGATCCGCCAGTCGAACTTCGCCCCCACCTGCCCGCCGTACAGGTTGTTGTTGGTGGCCACGCCGAAGTCGATCGCGCCGATCGACGGATCGCCCGAGCCGCTGGTGAGCGTGAGTTGGTCGTTCACCTGGAAGAAGCGGAAGCCCGCCAGCCACATCAGGTTCACCGCCCGCTCCCGCGGCAGGAACTCGGGCCGATCCCAGAGCGAATAGACCCAGTTGATCTCGACGTCGTTGACCACGTCGGCCCGGGTGAGTTCCTGCTGCGCGGCGCCCAGCAGCAGGTCGGAGGCGGGGATGGCCCCGACGCTCGCCGTCGGCGCCTGAGGAATGGCGTCGATGCCGGGCGGCCCCGCGGCGAGCGTGGCCGAGGAGCCCATCTGATAGACGCCCCAGTAGATCATCTCCACGGCGTGCTGCTGCCGCGGCCCGAACCAGCGGCCGATGTGGAAATCCACACCGCCGGGCCAGCCGAAGCCGGCGTCGCTGGTCAGGAGTTGGCTGCCTGCGAGCGGCTGCATCGTGGCCGTCCCCGTGGGCAGCGTACGGGTCATCACCAGACCCGTGGCCCCGAAGAACCACCGCGGCCAACACCGCTCGCCGCCGGGCTCGATGCACGTGGGCATGCCCACGAAGGTCGGCTCACCAAAGGGTTCCGCCAGATACATCGGGGGCGGCTCGGCGTCCTCGGGGGTCGGCAGCGGCTCGGCGGCGCGAGCCACGGCCACCCATCCGGCCAGAAAGGCCGTGAGCGCGACGCAGCGAAGCATCGAATGGCGGCAGGGGCGCATGCGGGGTTCGACCGGCGACCGGAGACGGAATCGGGGGGCGGGAGAGTCCCCGGCCATGGGGCCAACCGTCAAGCCCCTTTTTCTCCGGGCGACGCGCTGGAAAACTGCGGCACATGGGAAAGCCCCGATCCACGCCCGCTGCGGCCCCGTCCGACCCCTTCGGCTGGCTTGCCACGCGCGTGGACTTCGAGCGAACTCCCCCGCGGGCGGCCCCGGCGGCCTTTGGCCTGGCCCGGATGCGGCGGCTGCTGGCGGCCGTGGGCAACCCGCACCACAGCCTCTCCCTCGTGCACGTGGCCGGTACCAAGGGCAAGGGCTCCACGGTCGCGATGCTCTCGGCGATCCTCGAGGAAGCGGGGCTCCGCACCGGTCGCTATATGTCGCCCCACGTGCATGGTGTGGAGGAGCGGATCTGCGTCGACGGCCGGGCGATCACGCCGTCCGATCTGGCGGCGGCCTGCGGCGCCGTGCGGCCGGCCGTGGAGGCGCTCGACGCGTCGGCGGCCCGCCGGGGCAGCGCCGGGCCGACCTGGTTCGAGATCGTGACGGCGCTGGCCTTCGTCCACTTCGCCCGCGCACGGGTCGCCATCGCCGTTCTGGAGACGGGCCTCGGCGGCCGGCTCGACGCCACCAACGTGGCGCGGCCGCTGCTCTCGGTGATCACGAGCATCAGCTTCGACCACATGGGCCTGCTCGGTCGTACGATCGGCCGGATCGCCGGTGAGAAGGCCGGCATCATCAAGCGGGGCCGCCCGGTCGTGAGCGGGGCCCGCCAGCCGGCAGCCCGACGCGTGATCGCCGCCACGGCCCAGCGGCGCCGCGCCCGACTGCTGCAACTCGGCCCCGACTTCACCGCCCGCTACGAGCCGCCGGCCGGCGGGATGCCGCTCGCCCCCGGCTCGGTCGTGGTCAAGTCACCGGGTGCGGCCGACCACATCTACCGGCTCGGGATGGTCGGCCGGCATCAGGCGGAAAACGCCGCGCTCGCGGTGATGTCCGCCCGCGAACTGGCCGCCGCCGGCTGGCCGCTGGACGAGGCCGCGATCGCCCGGGGTCTCGCGCGGGCGAGCCTGCCGGCCCGGATCGAGGTGCTCGCGAAGCGGCCGCTCGTGGTGGTCGATGCCGCCCACAACGTGGCCTCGATGGAGTCGCTGCTCGACACGGTCGGCCCGGCCCTCCGCGATCGGCGGCCGCGGGTGCTCGTGTTCGCGGCCAGCCGCGACAAGCAGATCGAGGAGATGCTCGCCGTCGCCCACGGGGCCTTCGAGCAGGTCGTCGTCACCCGTTACCTCACCAACCCGCGGGCCGCCCCGCTCGACCGCCTCGTGGCCGCCTGCCGCAGGGCCCGCCTGCCCGCCCCGCACGTCGCCGACTCTCCCCCCTTGGCCCTGCGGCTGGCCCGCAGGCTCGCCGGCCCCGGCGGCAGCGTGGTGGTGGCGGGCAGCTTTTTCCTGGCCGGAGAGCTGGAAGGGTAAGGGGCGTCCTCCCACCGCCCCGCAATGGACTGCTCGGGGTTGCCCGTGCCATCTCACCGGACGCTCTCCGCGACTTGGAAAAGCAAACCGAACGCCACCTTGGACTGCGAGGGGCTGCCGGTGCCGCGGAGCCGGCGTTGTTGGCAAGCGCAGGCAGGATGCCGAAGCGCAGCCAGCATCGAGCGAACGGAGGCCAGGGATGGCCGCAGTGAGCGTCCGGGCGACGGGGTCCGGCAGCCTCTCGCACGCGTCACGAACGACGCCGCGCTACTCCGCTTCCGCGAACGCGTCGAGCGCCTTCGCCAGCACGGCATCGATCTCACGGGGCAACGGCCCGCGGGCTGCGGCCGACGCTCCCGGCGGCAACGCCGTCTCCCGGCGGTGTCGCCAGTCCCGCAGCCGCTCGACCGCCTCGGCCGTGGGCGTCACCTCGAAGCCATCCTCCGGCATCACGCCCCAGGCCTCGTCATCGCCGGCACCGGGCCGCCGGTGGATCGGCTCGCGGCTGGGACGCAGATATTCGGCCGTGGTGAGCTTGAGCAGGCCGCGGCCGTCGGCGAGCGGGAGGAGCGTCTGCACGGTGCCTTTGCCGAAGGTTCGACCGCCCACGACCTTGGCTCGGCCGGCGTCCTGCAGGCAGGCGGCCACGATCTCCGCCGCGCTCGCCGAAAGCCCGTCCACGAGCACCGCCACCGGCACACCCGCGAGCGCCTCACCGGCGGTGGCCCGCCGCTCATCGCCGCCCTCCGCACCGGCGTCACGGCCCCGCATGGCCACGATCGCCCCCTCGTCGAGGAAGAGGTCGCAGACCTCCACGGCCGCCTGGAGCAAACCGCCGGGGTTATCCCGCAGGTCGAGCACCAGCCCGCGCACGCCGGCCTCCCCGGCGATCGCCGCGATCGCCGCGGCCACCTCCTGTGCCGTCCGCTCGCCGAAACTGGAGATCCTCAGATACGCCACGCCGGGCTCACCTTCGAGCATCCACTCCCACGAGCCGTCGGCCCGGCGGCGATCTCCCTGCACGCTCTCGACCTCGACCAGTTCACGCACCAGCGACACCTCGCGGGCTGCGACCAGGGGCCGAGGCGCGGAAGGGTCGAGCGTTTCGGCCGGCTGCTTCACCGGCAACACGGACAATGCAACCCGCTCGCCCACGGGGCCGCGGAGCTGCTGCACCGAGTCGCGGAGCGGCCGGCCCTGCGTGGGCTCGCCGTCGATCGCGGTGACCAGGTCGCCCGCGGTGATCCCGGCCCGCCAGGCCGGCGACCCAAACACGGGCGCGACCACGATCGGGTGCGCCGTCACGGGGTCGAGGGCGAGTTCGAGCCCGATGCCGCCGAACCGCTGGTCGAGCGCCGACTCCAGTTCATCGCGGCCGGCGTCCTGCAGGTAGGCGGAGTTCTCGTCGAGCGTCGCCACGGCCGCCTCGACGGCCGCTACGAACAAGGTATCTCCATCGACGTGTTGGAAGTAGTCCCGCTCGATCGCACCGAGCACCTCCCCGAATCGCTGCGCGTGGCCGCTCCGCTCCCGGGCGACGAGCGAGACCAGGCCCACAAGGCAGGTGGCGACGAGCAGGATGACGTTGCGTTTGGGCATCGGGCGGCGGCGTTCGTGCGGCTGGCGGCGGTCGGTCAGTGGACGCGGGCGACGCGGCCTGCGACCGGCAGGGCCGCCTCGTCAAACTCGAATCCCTTGGGCACCACGGTCACCCCGGCCGCGGAAACCGTCAACCCCCGCGCGGCATCCTCCTCGGGATCGACCCCGATCCGCAGCCCGGCGGGCACCCGCACGTCCTTGTCGAGGATCGCCCGCCGCACCACGGCGTGGCGGCCGATGTCGACCCCTTCGAACAGGATGCTCTCCTCGACGCGGGCGTAGCTGTTGACCCGCACCCCGGGGCCGATGATCGACCGCTGCACGCGGCCGCCGGAGAGGATCGCGCCGGGGCAGACGAGGCTGTCGGTCGCCTCGCCGCGGCGGCCGTCGGGCCCCTCGTCGGCAAACACGAACTTCGGTGGCGGGTAGGCGGGGTGGTGGGTTCGGATCGGCCAGTGATCGTCGTAGAGGTTGAGCTGGGGATCGACCTCGACGAGATCCATCGTGGCATCGTAGTAGGCGTCGATCGTGCCCACGTCCCGCCAGTAGGCGTCGCGCTTGCGGTTCTCGTCACGAAACGGGAAGGCCTGCACGCCGTGGGTTTCGACCAGCCGGGGCAGGATGTCGTGGCCGAAGTCGTGGCGGCTGCCGCGGTCGTCGGCGTCGAGCCGCAGCTGCTCGAGGAGGAAGTCGGCCGAGAAACAGTAGATGCCCATCGAGGCCAGCGCCTTGGCGGGATCGGCCGCGTAGGCGGGCGGGTCGGCCACCTTCTCGCGAAAGCCGCGCACGCGGCCCGAGCCGTCCACGGCCATCGTGCCAAACTCGGAGGCCTCGGCCCGGGGGATGGGCAGTGCCCCCACGGTCACGTCGGCGCCGCTTTCCTCGTGCGCCGTGACCAGCGCCTGGTAGTTCATCTTGTAGATGTGGTCGCCGGCGAGCACGACCACCAGCCGCGGTGCCGCCTGCTCCAGCGAATAGATGTTCTGGTAGACCGCGTCAGCGGTGCCCAGATACCAGTGTTCGTCGACCCGCTGCTGCGGTGGAAGCACGTCGAGAAACTCGCCGAGGTCACGGCAGAAGAACCGGTGCCAGCCGAGGTTCAGGTGGCGGTCGAGGCTGCGGCCCTTGTACTGCGTGAGCAGGAGGAGTCGCTTGAGCCCGCTGTTGAGACAGTTGGAGAGCGCAAAATCGACGATCCGGTAGCTGCCACCGAAGGGCACGGCCGGCTTGGCACGGTCGCGGGTGAGCGGGTCGAGCCGGGCCCCGCGGCCGCCGGCCAGCACCACGGCCACCACATCCCGCAACCGGCGGGGATCGACGTCGTGCGACCGCATCAAACGGGCCTCCTCGATTCCGCCGACCATCCCGAAAACGCCCCTGACTATACGCGCCGCCCCCTCGGGTTGGCGATTCCGCGGCCGGACCGCCTCCGGCGCCGAAGCGACACACCTCCGCCGCAAAGCCCCCAGCCTGCCTCGCCTGCCCGGCGGAGGCCGCGGTGGGCACTCGAGCCGATGTGGCCAATCCTGCAAGCGGTCTGGCGGGCGCGATGCGTCGCCTCTACCTTTCCGCCGCCGTCCCGTCTCCCCGGGGCGATGCCTTGCCTTCTCCTCCGGGAACTCGAGCGACATGGCCAGCCGGTCGAAGCCAGAGCGGCGTACCGAACGTGGAAACGACACCATGGAAGCGCTCAAGCCGCTGATCGTGCTCGGCCTGTTCGGCACGATCCTGTACGGCGCGTACACGGTGGTGCAGAAGGGTCCGTCACAGGAAGCCGATCAGGTCGCGGCCACCGACGCCCCCGCCTTCGCCCCGCCGGCCGTCGAGGTGCCGCAGCAACCTGGCGCGCCG
>JBJTPO010000459.1:0-1772 GCA_046075145.1 Planctomycetota bacterium | reverse complement strand
ATCGTCGGAGGCGGAGGAGCCTGCTACAAGACGACGGGGCGGCCCGACGCCGGCCGGCCGCTGGGCACGCTCTCACTCACCGCCGAGGGGGGCGACCTGACGGTCGAGTCGCTCACCGTCCACGAGATGCAGTCGATCTGGAAGCGGTGAGGCGGTCGGGGATCGCGAGACCGGGCGGGCTGGGCGGAGGAGGCGACCTCCGCGCTGGCTGCGGGCGCCACCGGAGCGGCTGGGCCCCGCCGACGCCGTGATTCGCGGATGACCTCTGCTTCCGCGAGGGCTAGACTCGACAACTCGTGGCAGATCCTGCCGTCGCAACGCCTCGTCGAGGTCCAACCGCCATGAACCGCTTCACACTCCCGCTCGTGCCGGTCCTCCTGCTTTCGACCGCCCTCGTGCTGCCCGCCAGTGAGCTCACGCTCGACGAGGCCCTCGCAGGGGCGTCAGGCCCGGAGCCGATGGCGACCGCCCCGGTTGACCAGGACGTATCTCCGACCGTCCCCTCCGAGCCGGCCACCGCGTCGGCGAACACCGATCGGGCCGAGGGGAAGTGGCGGGGCGTGAGCAAGCTCTTGGCCGGCGGCGGCCAGGGGCGGGTCACCGACGGCCGGGCCGATGCCGTCGTCCGGCGGCTGGCGAAGCTGCGGGCCGATCTGGCCGGGCGCCGGGGAGGCGACGAGGCCGCCCTGCTGGCGGAATGTGACGCCGACGGAGACGGCAAGGTGTCGCTGCCGGAGGCGCGGGCGGCGGTCGCCCAGGCCCGCCCCGGCGTCGATCCTCGGGCCCGTCATGCCGACACCGTGATCGCCGCGGTCGACACCGACTCCGATGGCCTTGCCGATGCCCGCGAACTGGCCGCCCATCTCGGCTCGCTGGCCACCGTGCGGGTGGTGGTCGAGCCGGTGGCGGTCAAGCTCTGGAAGACATGCGACACCGACCGCGACGGCGCCCTGTCCGTGGCTGAGGCCCGGTTGGCAGCCGATCAGTTCGGCCGACTTCTGCTCTACGGTGGAGAATCCCAGACGCCGGTCGAGGATCCGACCGCGTGGGTGCAGGTGGTTCAGGTCATCGAGCGGGCCGACGCCGACTGCTCCAACGGTCTCTCGGCGGCCGAAGTGGCCTCCACGACCGTGTTCAAGGAGTGGTTCGAGCGAATCGACCGCGATGCCAACGGTGAGGTGTCAGCTCCTGAACTTTATGTCAAAGCCGCCGACCTCGCGAAAGTCGGCCAGGGGGAGATCTGCCAGACCTGCCCCCTCGTGAAGAAGGAGGGCGGGAAGAAGCTCGAGCTTCTCCAGGGTCTGATCACGCTCCGCTGATTCCCGTGGCCGGCCTTCCCGCGTGGCCCTGAACCACTCGACCAAGGAAGGATGCCCCGGTGTGGGCGAGCGAGGCGGAAGCTCGCCCACGCCATTGGGGCACCCTTCTGGGACGCACGTTGAACGGGTGAGTCACTCGGAGCGGGACAGCACGAAACCGTGGTAGGCCTCGTTGCCGTGCTCGCCAATATCGAGGCCTTCGATCTCTTCTTGCTGAGAGACCCTCAGGCCTACCAGCGCCTTGATGGCGAGCCAGCAGACGGCCGAGACCGGCACGACGTAGGCACCAACCGCCAGCACGCCCACGAGCTGGGCGACGAGCTGCTTGGTGCCGCCGCCGAAGAACAAGCCCGCGTATGGGCCACCCGCGGCCGCCCAGCCGATCGGGGTGTTCACGACGGTGCCTGATAGGTCGTAGGTCGTGAACAGGCCCACACAGAGCGTGCCGAAGAT
>JBJTPO010000458.1:0-3327 GCA_046075145.1 Planctomycetota bacterium | reverse complement strand
GATCGAGAGCGTGAAGGCCGTGAGCGACTTCTATGCCCCCGTTTCGGGCGAGGTGGTCGAGGTCAACGCCGCACTGCCCGGCAAGCTCGAGACGCTCGGCCAGGATCCGTACGGCGCCGGCTGGCTCGTGAAGCTCCGCCTGAGTTCGCCGGCGGAACTGGCGGGCATGCTCGATCAGGCCGCCTATGACGCGCTCGTGAAGAGCCAGCCCCACTGATCGCCGTGGACGAAGCCGCACCCACGCCCGGCCTCGTCGTCTGGTGGGACGATCCCGCCCCGGGGCCGGAGAACATGGCGGCCGACGAGCTGCTCGCGGCCGAGGCCGTGGCCCTCGACCGTCCGCTCGTGCGTCTCTACGGCTGGTCGGAGCCGACCGTGTCGCTCGGTGGCTTCCAGCGGCTGGCCGACGCCCGGGCCGCGGCCGCGATCGCCGGACTGCCGCTCGTGCGGCGACCCAGCGGGGGTGGCGCGATCGTCCACGGCACCGACCTCACCTACGCCGTGGCCGTTCCCCGCAGCCATGCCTGGGGGGGCGACCCGCAGGTGCTCTATGACGCCTTCCATGAGGCATTGGCCGCGGAACTCCGCGCGCGGGGCGCAGCGGCCGAACGGCATCCGGGCCGCGACCGGACGGCGGGCGACGAGCAACGGCTGCTGTGCTTCGACCGTCGCGCCCGGGGCGACCTCGTCGTGCGCACGGCCGCCGGCGGCCACGATGGCGACAAGATCCTGGGCAGCGCCCAGCGGCGGCTCCGCGGGGCGGTGCTGCAGCACGGCAGCCTGCTGCTTGAGCCGCCCCCGCTCGCCGGCACCGCGCACCCGGGTCTGCTGCGGCTTCATCCCGCAGCCAGCCACTGGGATGTTCGTGAACTCGTGGCGGCCTGGCTCACGCGGGTGGCCGCCGAGGCCGGCGGGCCGCTCGACGTGCGGGTCGAGTCGTTCACCCGCTCCCGGTCGGGCCCGATCGCCGAAGCCGCCGCACGTTTTCGTGAGCCAGGCTGGCTCGGCCGACGCTGAGCGGCGCGGGCGATGGCTAGGCGTGGGGGGGAGGCCTTTGTTAAACTCGGGCGGTGCCGGCCGCAGCAGCGGCGGGACACATCCTGCCTGGGGGTGGCTCCTCCACCGCCGATCCCGAGTCCCGCCTTTGCCATGGTCACGAAGCTCGTCGTCGCCTCCGGCAAGAGTGCCGGCCGCACCATCTCGATCAAGCGGTCCAAGCTCCTGATCGGCCGCGCCGAGGAGTGCGACGTGCGGCCCCTGAGCGAGGAAGTCAGCCGGCGGCATGCCGCCGTGATCGTGGGCCCGGCCGATGTCTGGGTGGAGGATCTGGGCAGCCGCAACGGCACCTTCGTCAACGGCAACCGGATCGAGGCCAAGACCAAGCTCGCCGACGGCGACATGATCCGCGTGGGCTCGCTCGAGCTGCGGGTTTCGTGCACGTCCCCGGCAGCCGGGAGCGGGGGCGAGGGGGAAATCTCCCGCTGGTTGATGGCCGACGATCAAGCGGCCGCCACTTCCGACACCACCAAGTCGGTCGCCGCTGCCACGCCGGCCCCGGGCGACTCAGCCGAGAGTTCGTTCGTGGGGGGCCTCGAAGCCGCGAGCGCAGCTCCCGACGGCTCGGCGGTGCGGTCGTCGGCCACGATCTCGCTCCAGGACCTCAAGGACGCCAAGAGCAAGCCGGGCACGCTCCCCGGCCAGGCGGCCGCCAAGAAGGCCGACTCCTCCCGCGACGCCGCCGCCGAGGCACTGAAGAAGTTCTTCGACCGCAAGTGAGCCGACCGGCCCGGGTGGGGTCGTGACGGTCAGGCAGGCCGTGCCGGCGGCACGACCGGGATTCGCCTCCGATTTTCGCCCACCGGCAGCTCTTGCGCCGCCGGCAGCGGTCATGCTTCCGGCAGAGTTTCACGCGACGGCGGCCGGCCGTCGCGAAACCACCAGGAGCTGCCGCCATGTCCGCCGCCACGATCGCCGCCCCCCGTTCCGCCCGCCGCTCGCCCGCCGCCCGCGCCGCCGTCCGTCACGGCCGCCGCCGGATGATCGATCCCACGACCTGCGAGCGGGATTACGCCGCCGACGAGATGGAGTTCATGCACGCCCTCGACCATTACAAGCGGACCAGCGGCCGGATGTTTCCGACCTGCAGCGAAATCCTCGAGGTGGTCAAGTCGCTGGGCTACCGCCGGGAACAGGCCTGACAGTGGGCCGAGGCCGGGGTTGCCCCGGGGCCGCGGGGATCGGTATCGTCCCGCCCCCCTCCGGAGCCGGTCTGCGCGTGCGTCCTGACCTCGTCATCCTCGGCCTTGTGCTCTGTGCCGCGGCCCCGGGCTGCAAGCCCATGGGGGGCAATGAGTCAACGCAGGGCGTGCAGCTCTACCAGCAGGGCAACTATCTCGGCGCGGTCAACTCCTTCCAGGAGGCGCTGGCCCGCCAGCCAGGCAACCCCGACTGCTTCTACAACCTCGGGGCCACCTACCACCAGCAAGCCAAGGTGTTCGGCAGTGCCGCCGACCGGCAGGTGGCCGAGCAGTACTACCACCTCTGCCTGGCCCGCAATCCGGACCACGTGGCCTGCCAGCGGGCGCTGGCCGTCCAGCTCGTCGAGGAGGGCCGCGGGCCGGAGGCCGTCTCCAACCTCCAGGCATGGGCGACGGCCAGGCCCACCAATCCCCAGCCCCACATCGAGCTGGCCCGGCTGGCCGAGGAGCACGGCGACCTGCGGGAGGCCGAGAACCAGCTCGTCGACGCGCTGACGCTCGACCCCAACAATCCGCGGGCGTTGGTCGCGCTCGGCCAGCTCCGCGAGACCGCGGGCGATTCGGCTCAGGCCGTGGCCAACTACTCGCGGGCGCTCGCGGTCGATCCGCAGCAGCCCGTCGTGGCGGCGCGGGTCGCCTCGCTCAGCAGTCCGGCACCCGTCGGGGTTGCCGTCGCCACGCTGCCGCCGCCCGCAGGCGGCACCGCGGCCCAGCCTTCGGCCCCGCCCGGCCCCGTCGCGGCAACGCCACTGCCGCCGGGAATGCCGGCCCGTTGACCGGTTCCGGAGCCGCTCCTATCCTGCGAGCGGTTCTTCCGGATCCCGGTGCCCCACGATGGCCGAACGCGTCTTCAACTTCTCCCCCGGCCCGGCCGTCCTGCCCCTGCCGGTGCTGGAGCGGGCCCGGGACGAGATGCTCTGCCTTCCCGGCGTGGGCAGTTCGATCCTCGAAATCAGCCATCGCAGTCCCGCCTTCGACCGCATCCTCGAGGAAACGCTGGATGGCCTGCGGACGCTCCTGGCGATCGGTGGCGACCACGAGTTGGTGCTGCTTCAGGGGGGAGCGAGCC
>JBJTPO010000457.1:0-5749 GCA_046075145.1 Planctomycetota bacterium | reverse complement strand
CCTGAAGGGGGACAATCCCCGCGGCGGGGACTGTCCCCCCTCAGCCCTCTACAGCCGCCGGCCGACCGCTTCGGCCACCCTGCGGCAGACGGTCATCATCCGCCCGAAGGCGGCGAAGTCGAGCGTCTGGCCGCCGTCGCTGGCGGCACACTTCGGGTCGGGATGCACCTCCACGATCAGGCCGTCGGCGCCGGCGGCCACCGCCGCAGCCGCCATGCTCTCGACCAGCTGCGCATGGCCCGTGCCATGGCTGGGATCGACCACCACCGGCAGGTGCGTGCGGGCGTGGAGCCAGGGCACCGTCGCCAGCGGGAGCGTGAAACGGGTGTGGGTCTCGAAGGTGCGGATGCCGCGCTCGCACAGCATCACCTGGCGGTTGCCGCCGTCGAGGATGTACTCCGCCGCGAGCAGCAGTTCCTCCACGGTCGCCGCCGGCCCGCGCTTGAGCAGCACGGGCACCTGCGTCCGCCCGACGGCCTCGAGCAGCCGGTAGTTCTGCATGTTGCGGGCCCCGACCTGGAGCACGTCGGCATACCGGGCCACCAGCGGCACGTCCTCCGGAGCCACCACCTCGGTGACGATCGCCAGGCCGGTCTCGGCCCGGGCCTCGGCCAGCAGTTCCAGGCCCCGTTCCTTCATGCCCTGAAAGCTGTAGGGGCTCGTGCGGGGCTTGAAGGCTCCGCCGCGCAGGCCGGTGGCGCCGGCCGCCTTGACCGCCGCCGCGGTCGCCACGATCTGCTCGCGACTCTCGACCGAACACGGCCCGGCGATCACCCCCACCGTCCCACCGCCCACCACGAGCGAGCCGGCCCGTACCACCGTCGGCTCCGGCTGCACCTCGCGACTCGCGACCTTGTAGGGGGCGAGGATCGGCACCACGGAGGCCACGCCCGGCAGCGTCTCGAGCCCGTCCGAGGCGGAACCCCGCTCGTCCCCCACCACGGCCACCACCGTCCGCTCCGTGCCCACGATCACGTGCGGCCTCAAGCCCAGCCCCTCGACCCGGGCCACCACGTGGCCGAGTTGCGCCTCGCTGGCGCCCGCCTGCATCACGATGATCATGACTTCTTCTTTTTCTCCTCAGCCGCCCGGTCGAGTCCCGGGGGCAGCTTGTCTCCGCGCTTCTCCACCGCGGCCCGCGTCGTAACGAGGATGGTCTCCACGCCGTCTGCCGGCCGCACGATGTACACGAGTTTCCCGTCGGGATTGGCCTTCGCCAGGATCTCCAGCAGCACCTCGCGGGCGGACTTGTCGCGGGCGTCGAGCGGGAACGACTGGTTCTTCGTGATGCCCTCGAGCTGGAGGTCGGGGCCGATGATGTCCATCGGCGTGCCGATCTCGTCGGCGATCATCTGGATCGACTTCTCCAGCGTGTCCTTGGCGAACACCAGCGTGATTTTTTGCTCGAGCTTTCCGAGGGGGCCGGCTGGAGCGGCGGCAGCCGGCGCGGCGGGCCCCGACACCGCGACCGCGGCACCAGGATTCTGGGCGAGCGCGAGTTCGGTGGCCAGGGCGAGGTTGTGGCCGGCCTGACGGGGCAGGTAGGTGTTGAGAACCACGCCCTTTCCCTCCGCGCCGCCTCGCATGTCGGCCGTCACGAACCGAAGCATCTGCGGTAGCCGCATCACCAGCACGCGGCCGTACGGAGCCGGGTTCAGCGCGGCACAGTAGGCTTCGACGGCATCCGGCAGTTCGTCCACGCGGTCGGCGAGCTCCTGCACGAGATCCTTCGGGGGCACGTCCCGCGTCGCGATGGCGTCGAGTTCAAGGTAGCAGTTGTCGGCGAAGTGGGCCGAGATCGCCGCCGCCTGCAGCGACTCGCCGAACAGGGCCTCGAGCGGCTTGGCGAGCTTCGCCAGCGGCCCGGCCAGCACGACGCGTCCCTGCGTCAGCAAGTAGTGCGGCGATCCGAACAGCGTCAGGTGGCGTTGCTCGTCGAGCATGCCCACGAGCTGCTCGAGTTCCAGCGGCAACTCGGCGAGCACGGCGTCGGCGGGAGCACCACGGAGATCGACGGCCTGCCGCATGATCTGCGCCAACGGCGTCTCCCGCGACCCGGCCGGACCAGGCGGGCCCGCGGCTTCCGCGGCAGCCGCTTCGGGCGCCACCACGAGCACCCTGTTCTTCTCCGCCGAGGGTGCCCAGAAGGAAAACGGCTTCCCCTTGTGGATCGTCTCCCCCTCCACCTGAACGGCCGTCGTCGCGCCCCAGGCCTGGCGACGGGCGGCGGCGTCCCCGGGGATCTCGCGGCCCTCGACCAGCCGCACCACGTAGCTCCCGAGCACCTGATCGATGCCGCCGGCCTGCCAACCGGCCTGCAGCGACTCGATGTCGGCCGGCTCGCAGCCGCAGAAACCCGCCAGCGCCTCGAGCCCCGCGGCAGCCTGTGGTCCCAGTGACTCGACGAACCGCCGGCCCTCGTCGTCGCCGAGCAGATCCGCCGGCCGGGCCAGCAGCACGAGCTGCGATCCCGGTGCGAGGTAGGCCAGTCGCGGCCGGGGGCCCTCGGTCGGGGAAGCCCAGGGCAGCTCGGCCTCATCCACGACGATCTGCCTGCCAGTCGCGTCCGGGGTGGACGGCTTGTCGGCCTTCTCCATCGCCGGGTCGGGCTTGCCACCGGCCGCCGCCGGATTGCCACCGGCCGCGCCGCCGCCGACGTTCCCCCAGCCGATCGAATCCTCCGCGGGCTTCGCCGTTGGCTTCCCGTCGGGCTTGGCCGCGACCTTGACCGCCTCCGCCCCGGCCCCGGCGTCAGGCTTGGGCTTCCAGTCGAGTCGGCTGACCACCAGGGCGGCCGTGCCGGCGAGGATCGCCAGCGTGATCGCGCCGCCGAAAAGCCTCAGCTGCGTGCGCCGCCGCCGGATCAGGGCGGAAGGTCCGGCGGGCTCCCTGGAGGCCGGCTGTGCCGCGGCCGCACCGAAGCCTCCGCCGACCGACGACTCGGGCCGTGACGGAATCGCCGGCGCTGCACCCGCAAGAAAATCAGACAGGTCATCCACCGGGTCGGCCGCGGCTGCCACCTGCGACTGCAAGCCGACCGGCTGTCGCCCGGCGACGGCCACGCCGCCAGCCGCCAGCCCCAGGCAGGCGGCGATCCCATCGGCCGCCTCGGCGGCCGTCTGGTAGCGTTCGGCTGGGTCGTGGGCCATCAGATACCCGATCAACGTCGCCATCTCGGGCGTGACCGCCGGCGGCCCGAGCGGCGCAGGACCGGCTCCGAAGGCGGCCCGCTTGAGGGTGGCCGCCGCGTCGCCCTCCCAGCAGGGAAGTGATCCTGACACCAGCGCGTACAGGATCGCGCCGATCGAATAGACGTCGGTCCTGAAGTCCGAGACTGATCCGGGCAGCATCAGCTCCGGCGCCACATACGCGGCCGAGCGACCGAGCGCCGCCAACTCCGCATCGTCGCTCCCGGGCCGCAGCGGCACCCGATGCGGGTCGCCCGCGAGCGGGAACTGCAAGAGCCGCACCCGGCCCGTCCGCGGCACGCCGCCCGGCGGCGGCTCCCGGCGCAGCACGTCCAACGACAGGCTGCCGTGCGGCCCACCGAGCGACTGGATCTCGGCCACCGCCCGCGCGACCTGTGACACGAGCACCCCAGCCTGCACGGCCGGCAGCGGCCCGTACCGGTCGAGCTCCTCGGCGAGGCTCGTACCCTCGAGCTGCTCGCAGACGATCAGCCGGCTCGACTCGTGCTGCTCGAGGCTCCAGGTGCGGGAGAGCATCGGGTCGGTCACCTGACTGGCGGCCGTCGTGCGAGCAACGATCTCGGTCCAGATGTCGAGCTTCCGGTATTGCTTGGCGTTGAGAAGGACCACGCTCACGATCCGGCCCGACGGCTCGTGCCGCGCGGTGAACAAGAGCGCATCTCCATCCCGCTCGTGTCGCTCGAGCAGCCGGTAGTCGCCGAGGAAAAACGGGCCCAGGTTGCCGATGGCCAGCCGCTTGGCCTGCCAGCGAGTGATCGCACCGCGGTCGGCGAGCCAGCCGGCAATCCCCTTCGACGTGTCGCCGCCGCAGCGGTCCGGGTTGGCGTCGTGCTCCCGCCTGAGCGCGGCCGCCGCGCCTGCATCGACGAGCCCGCTCTTGGCGAGCAGGACCCAGAACACCGGGGCGGCGGGCGTCGACATCGGCAGCGTCTTCCTCGGTCATATGGTAGCGACTTCGGCGGCTTCGCGGCGCTGCCGGCCAGCGGTCCGCGGCGCTGCCGCCCTTCCTTGTGGCGGCCACCGTCGTCGGGCTATCATCCGCTCGCCCCTCACCTCGCGGCCGGAGGCCGACATCCCGTGCGTCCCACCGACGCCACCCGCATCTATTTCGACGCGGCGGCCGACCAACTCGACCTCTCCCCCAGCATGCGGCGGCTGCTGCTCACCGCCAAGCGGGAGGTGCAGGTCAGCATCCCGATCGAGCTCGACTCCGGCGAGCTGGCCACCTTCATCGGGTATCGCGTCCAGCACAACGACGCCCGTGGCCCCCTCAAGGGCGGCCTTCGCTACCACCCGCAGGTCGATCTCGACGAGGTCCGGGCGCTGGCGGCGTTGATGACCTGGAAGACGGCGGTCGTCAACATTCCCTACGGCGGGGCCAAGGGGGGTGTGTCGGTCGACCCGGCAGCCCGCTCGACGCGGGAGCTCGAGCGGATCACCCGCCGGCTCGTGGACGAGATCCACGACCTGTTCGGCCCCGACGTCGACATCCCGGCCCCCGACATGGGCACCAACGCCGACATGATGGCCTGGATCATGAACCAATACGGCAAGTACCACGGCTTCTCCCCCGCCTGCGTCACCGGCAAGCCCGTGGACTACCACGGCATCCCCGGCCGCGAGGAGGCCACGGGCCGGGGCGTGGGCGCGCTCACGCTCAAGCTCCTCGGCCGGCTCGGCCGCCGGATCCCCGGCACCCGAATCGCGATCCAGGGCTTCGGCAATGTGGGCACGCACACGGCCAAGTATCTGGCCGACGCCGAGTGCCGGATCGTGGCCGTGGGCGATGCCTCGGCCGCCTACCATCGGGCCGAAGGCCTCGACGTGCTCGAACTCCTGCGGCACGCCCGCGAGCACGGCGGCCGACTGGCCGGCTTCACCGGCGGAGACGCGATCACCGCGGCGGAACTGCTCGCTGCCGACTGCGACGTCCTGATCCCCGCGGCCCTCGGCGGCGTGCTGACGACGGCCAACGCGGCGTCCGTGCGGGCGCCGATCATCATCGAGGCGGCCAACGCCCCGGTCGAGCCGGATGCCGACGGCATCTTCGCCCAGCGGGAAATCCTCGTGCTGCCCGACATCCTGGCCAACGCCGGCGGCGTGACGGCCAGCTGGTTCGAGTGGGTGCAGAACCGGCAGCACTACCAGTGGGGCATCAACCGCGTCCGCCAGGAACTCGACCGGATCCTGGGCGAATCCTTCGAGCAGGTCTGGCAGTTGGCCCAGTCGCGGCAGGTCTCGCTCCGCACCGCGGCCTACATGCTCGGCGTGGGCCGCGTGGCGAAGGCCACGGTGCTGGGCGGCGTGGCGTAGGGTTGAATGGCGGCGCGCCACGTCTTGGGTGCCGCAGGCTCGGCGATCTGCGCTCGCCACCTCTCGCGGTGCGCAGGCTCGGGGCTGCCGGTCCCCGTCGCCCGGACGCTCGCTGCGGCCATCCATGGCCTCCGCTCGCTCGATGCTGGCTTCGCTTCGGCATCCTGCCTGCGCTTGCCATCAACGCCGGCTCCGGGGAACCGGCAGCCCCGAGCAGTCCATTGTCG
>JBJTPO010000456.1:0-2069 GCA_046075145.1 Planctomycetota bacterium | reverse complement strand
GCCCCAGGGGGCCGCCTGGCGGTGATCTCGTTCCATTCGCTCGAAGACCGGCTGGCGAAGGAGGCCTTTCGCAACCGGCAGGTCTGGGAGCCGATCACCCACGGGATCGTCGAAGCGGGCGACGACGAGGTGGCCCGCAATCCGCGCAGCCGCTCCGCGAAACTCCGCGTCGCCCAGGCGATCGGCGGCGACGGGGCAACGTAGGCAAGGCGGCCGAACGCGGCAGGCCCCGGCCAAGGCCGGCGTCGCCAGCCGGTCTGGCCCCCCGGCAGCCCGGCCGTCATGATCCGCCCGCTTCCGCGGCCCCCTTTCCATCTCCGGCCTTCCATGGGACGAGAGACCAAGTATCTCCTCGCGCTGCTCGGCCTCCTCGCCGGCGTGTTTCTCGGCGTCGTGTCGCTGAAGCTCTTCGTGCCGCGGCCCCCCGAGGGCGCGGGACCCGACGTGCACGGCGACATCGCGACCGCCGAGCCGCAGACGATCGTCGAGCCGCCGGCGTTGAGTCCGCCACCTGCCTTGGCCGACTCCGGCAACCTCCAAGACCAAAGCGCCCCTGCCGGATCTAGCCGCTTCGGCGGTCGCGATGTGCCGGTGGAATCGGCTCGGGATCCGTTCGTCGTGGCGGCTTCGTACGAGGCGACCGATCAGCCCGCCGAACCGCCGCTCACAGCACCAGGTGACGTCGCAGCACAGGCCGACCCGCCCCCGCCGGCCGACCTCCTGCCGCCGCCGTCGTTCGACCCCGCCGTCTTTCCGCTGCCACCGCACACCGATGCAGCAGGAGACGCCACCGAGGCCCGGCTGCCGCTCGCGCCGCCTCCCTTCACGCCCGACGCGCTCCCCTCTCCGCCGCTCGGATCGACCCACGTGGCCCAGGCCGGCGACTCGTGGTGGTCGCTCGCGGAGCGGGCCTACGGCGATGGCCGCCTCTACCGGGCCCTCTTCGCCTGGAACCGGACGCGAGACCCGCGGGTCTCGCTGGCCCCGGGAACCCGCCTCGAGATCCCGCCCGCCGCACAGCTCGGCGCCTCCTGGCCCGCCCTCCTGCCCCGCGACTGACGGCCCGCGGCATCGCGTCGCCCGCACACCGGCCCACACTCAGCCTATGATCGCGGCTCCCGGCGGCGCCCATCATGAAGCACAAGATCGACATCGTCCGCGACTGGCTGCCGAGATACACCGGCCGCGGCCTCGACGCCTTCGGCCACTACGTCCTGCTGACTAACTTCAGCGATTACGTGGAGGCCTTCGCGACGCGGTTCGGCGTGCCGGTGCTCGGCACGGGCCTGCCCATCCAGTCGGCCACCCACGAGGACCTCACGATCCTCAACTTCGGGATGGGCAGCGCCATGGCGGCGACGGTGATGGACCTGCTCTCGGCGGTCGAACCACGGGCCGCGCTGTTTCTCGGCAAGTGCGGCGGCCTCAAGAAGACGAAGGTCGGCGACTTCATCCTCCCGATCGCCGCCATCCGGGGCGAGGGCACGAGCAACGAGTATTTCCCGCCCGAGATCCCCGCCCTGCCCTCGTTCCGGCTGCAGGCGGCCGTCTCGGCGGCGATCGCCCGCCATGACCACGACTACTGGACGGGAACGGTCTACACCACCAACCGGCGGGTCTGGGAGCACGACGAGGCCTTCAAGGAATACCTCGTCAAGACCCGCGCGATCGGGATCGACATGGAGACGGCCACGCTGTTCGTGGTGGGCTTCGCCAACCACATCCCCAAGGGCGCGCTCCTGCTCGTCTCCGACAACCCGATGATCCCCGAGGGCGTCAAGACGGCGGCCAGCGACCGCGACGTCAGTCGCCGCTACGTGCAGGATCACCTGGCGATCGGCATCGACGCCCTGCGGGAACTCCGCGACTCGGGCACGTGCGTCAAGCACATGCGATTCGAGGAGCTGCCGTGAACCGTGTCGCACCGGCACGAGGCTCAGCCGCAGAGGCGGGCCACAACGGTCCGGCATCCGAGCCCGGGCCCGATCACTTGCCGTTGAACTTGTACGCCGCGTTCTTGGTGTCGAAGTCGGCGTCGGTGAAGCCGTTGTTCGTCTTCACGTTCATGT
>JBJTPO010000455.1:0-3670 GCA_046075145.1 Planctomycetota bacterium | reverse complement strand
GAGAAACTACAGCGAGAAGAAGTCCCGGAGCTTGCGAAAGATATCCGGGTCTTCGGCAGCGGGGGGCGGGGCTCCCGCCACGGCCCGGGTGCGGTCGGCGGCTCGCTGCTGGAGCAACCGGCCGAGTTCAGTGACCAAATCGGGCCGGGCCTCGAAGGCGTGTCGGAGCGGCTCCTTGCCGAGCTCGATCACGCAGGTCTCCTCCAGCGCGGTCACCGTCGCCGTCCGCGGGGCGCCGGTCAAGAGTGCCATCTCGCCGAACGACTCGCCCGCACCGAACTCGGCCAGCCGAAGCACCGGCCCGTCCCCCTCCCGGGTCGATACCGCGACCCTTCCCGACAGGATCACGAACATGCTCGTGCCCGGATGATCCCCCTCACGCGTCACCGGTTCACCGATTGCATACACCCGCTCGACCGCCTCGGCGGCGAGCCGCCGCGTCAGCTCGTCGCCGAGGCCGGCGAACAACGCCGTCCGGGACAGGGCCGCGGCCCGCTTCGCGACTCCCTTCTCCTCCGGCTCCGGCTCAACGCGCGGCAGCTCGGTGAGCCGCACGGCGTGCGTGGCCACCGGGATCTCGATCCCGTGCCGGGCCAGGGCATACCAGATCCGGTCGAGGGCCATGCCGTACACCCGGTCGCGCTGGTCGAGCTCCGTGGTGAACAGCCGCACCCAGTGCTCGACGCCCCGGTCGGTGAAGGCGTTGGTGACCACCGATGGCGCGGGCCGCTCGCGCACGCCGAAGCTCCCCTGGATCGCCTCCAGGATGATCGCCTGTACCCGCTGCGGCGGCACGGCGTAGGGCGTGACGACGTACAGGCTGCGGCGGGACCAGGCCTCGGGCTTGGTGAAGTTGCGGATCGAGGCCTGGGCCAGCTGGCCGTTGGGGATGATCACGAAGGCCTCGTCGAGCGTGATCACCTTGGTGGCCCGCCAGTTGACCTCGACCACGCGGCCGATGTGAGCGGGATTGTCGTCGTACTGGATCCAGTCGCCAAGCTCGAAGGGGTGCTCCGCATGGATCGCCAGGCCCGCGAACACGTTGCCGAGCGTGTCCTTGAGGGCGAAGCCGAGCACCGCCGTGACGACGGCCGACCCGGTGAATAGGCTGCCCGGCGCGACACCCGCATGGTAGAGGATCACGACCAGCGCGGTGGCGAGCATGACCCAGCGCAGCACGTCCAGAAAGATCTTCGGCAGCGGGGGCCGCAGCCGCTCCCAGATCGCCACGCTCACCAGGAGCAGAAGCGACTGCAAGAGCGACGCCAGGAGGAAGAAGCGGTCGCCGAGCACCGCCGCCGCTGGTGCCCCGGCCGACTCGGGAAACAGGAGCGCCACGGCGAACGGCAGCGGGGCCAGCAGTAAGAGCACCGACGGCCAGGCCACCAGCCGCCGCCGGCCGCGGGGCAGAAGCAGCGTCACGACGACGAGCACCGCGACGGCCGCCACGAGTTCCCGGCGGAGGTCGAGGCTCGTCGGTAGCCGCAAGGCGTTTTCGAGCGACTCGAGCGTGGCGAGCGACTCGGCCGCGGCAAGCAGCGGCCTCAGGGCCTGCCAGGCCGAAAACACGATGGCCACCGATCCCTCGACGGGTTGCATGAGAATTCCCCGACCAGAACGACGGGTCCGGGCCGCCGCATTGTGGACCCCTGCCGGCCGGGGCCGCAATCCTCGCCCCAGCCCGCCGCAGCGGGTGTGGCTGGGCTCCGGTGGACGCCGGGCGATCGGGCCGATATTCTTTGGGGCTCCCGACTCGCGGCCCATCTGCCGCCACCCGCCGGTGCAGTCGGGAGACGGTCGTTCATGTCATCAGGTTCAACACGGTCATTTTGGAAGCAGGTTCGGAGCACGCATGGTCAAGTTGACGGTTCGGGAACGCGAGAGCATCCAGGAAGCGGTTCGCCGGTTCCGCAAACTCGTGGAGCGGAGCGGGATCAAGAAGGAGATGCGGAAGCGCGAGTTCTTCGAAAAGCCGAGCGAGACCAAGCGGCGGGCCCGGCTCCGCGCCGAGCGCCGCACCAAGCGGAACCGCCTCCTGGGCGTGTGACCGTTTCCGCGGGGCAGGGCCTCGCGACTAGGAGTTCCAGTCGAGGGCGATGTCGAGCCACGGGGCATCGTGGGTCGGCCAGCCGGTGCTGACTCGGTTCACCCCCGCGCGGGCGGTCGCGGCGACCGTTTCCGGACGGATGCCTCCCGAGGCCTCGAGCACCACCCGCGGTGCGAGCCTGTCGCGCAGGGCCACGCAGCCGGCTAGTTCGTCGGGCTGCATGTTGTCGAGCAGCACGATGTCGGGCGCGGCGGCCAGCACCGGCTCGAGCTGCCCGATCGAGTCGATCTCGATCTCCACCACCATCGCCTCGGCTCGCGACGGCGGAAATGTCTGGCCGAGAAACGCCCGGGCCCGCCGCACGGCCGCCGCCGGCTCGATGCCCGCGGCGGCAAGCGCGGCCAGGTGGTTGTCCTTGATCAGGATCGCGTCATAGAGGCCGAGCCGGTGGTTCCAGCCGCCGCCCGCCCGGGTCGCATACTTGTCGAGCAGCCGCCAGCCGGGCACGGTCTTGCGGGTGTCGTAGACGCGGCAGGGGGTCTCGGCCACGGCGTCGACCAGCCGGCGGGTGGCCGTGGCGATGCCCGAGAGCCGGCCCAGGAGGTTGAGCACCGTCCGCTCGGCGGCCAGCACGCTGCGGGTCGGGCCGGCGAGCGTGGCCAGCGTGTCGCCGGGGGCCACGGCGGTGCCGTCCGCGATCCGTGGCTCGAACGCGAGCGACGGATCGGTCGCTGCGGCCACGATCGCCGCCGCGGGTAGCCCCGCGACCACGCCCGCCCGCCGGCTCACGACCGCCAGCTCGCTGCGGGCCGAGGCTTCGACCAGGCCCACGCTCGTCCAGTCGCACTCGTGGCCCAGGTCTTCCGCGAGCCAGCCAACGGCCTGGGCGGCCACGTGACGGGCGAGGTGGTCGTCCCAGCGGAGCTGCTGGTAGCCGGGCCCGGCGAGGGCATCGCGATCGAGGGGCACTGACTCGGGCATCGGGCGGAGGTTCCGGGGAGGGGAGGGCTGCGGCGTGCCGGGAGCGGGAAACCCGCGTATCCTATGACGGTCCCTTCGCCCCCGGCCACTACCATGCCCCCGACCGATCTTGCCCGCGGCCCGGCGCCCGCCCGCGGGCAGACCCTCGTCGCGGGGCTGCTGGCCGCCGGCCTCGCGGCGATGGCCGCGTGGTACGTCGCTTCGGGCGGCCTCAGCAGCGGACTCGTTCACCACGATGCCCCGCCGCCGGCCAGCGCCATGTTCACCGTGGATCTCAACACCGCCGATGCGACGGAACTCGCGCAGCTGCCGGGCCTCGGGCCCGCCACCGCCGCCCGGATCATCGACCACCGCCGCACACACGGCCCGTTCACGAGCATCGACGGCCTGCTCGACGTGCCTGGCATCGGCGCGATCACGCTGGAGGGGGTGCAGCCCCACCTCCGCCCCCTCACCCCCGCCGCGGAGGCCCGCTGATGGCCTCGGTCCTCCAGCCCGTCGTGTTCGAGCTCGTGGCCCCGTACGAGCCAGCCGGCGACCAGCCCGGGGCGATCGACGCGCTCACGCGGGGCGTGAGGGAGGGCCGCGGATCGCAGGTGCTGATGGGCGTGACGGGTTCGGGCAAGACCTTCACCATGGCCA
>JBJTPO010000454.1:0-1274 GCA_046075145.1 Planctomycetota bacterium | reverse complement strand
GTCGGCGAGGAATCCCCGCTCGTCGGTGCGGCAGACACCCCGGGCCACGGTGCCGTGCTCCGAGAGCGTGCCGGCGAGCGTGAAGCCGACCATGCAGAAGGCGGTGGACTCGGCCGCGAGCGTGGCCAGCCGCCGGCCGATGACGGCGAAGGAATCGCGGCCGTAGAAATCGTCGGCGTTGATCATCGCGAACGGCTCGGCCACTTCGTCGCGGGCGCAGAGGATCGCGTGAGTGGTGCCCCAGGGCTTCTCACGGCCCGGCGGCACGGCGAATCCCTCGGGAAGTCGGTCGAGCGTCTGGAAGGCGAGCGCCGTCTCGATCCGGCCGGCGAACCGGGCGAGCACCCGCTCGCGAAACGCCGCCTCGAAGTCGGGCCGGATCACGAACACCGCCCGGCCGAAGCCCGCCCGGAGGGCGTCGAACACGGAGTAGTCGAGCAGCGTCTCCCCCGCGGGGCCCATCGGGTCGATCTGCTTGAGGCCGCCATAGCGGCTGCCCATGCCGGCGGCGAGCACGAGGAGGGTCGGTTTCATGTCGCGAGAATAGCAGACCGGCCCGCCGCGCCGGCCGCAGGCACGCTCGCTGCCGGCCGGTCAGGCGGCGCGTGCCAGCCGCGGCCCGCCGCTGTCGGCCGATGCTGCCGCCGCTTGGTCACGGCCGAAGACGGCGTAGAGCGAGTCGCTCAAGGGCGAGCGGTCCGTCAGCCGCATCCGGGTCACCGCCAAGCCCGCGCGGGCGGCCGTGGCCACGAGCGTGGCCGGCGTGAAGTAGTTGACGTGGTCGGGCCAGCGGTAGCCGCACCAGCGGCGGCCGCGGACACGGCGGCCGAGACAGGCGTAGTTCGGCACCTTGACCACCACGACGCCGTCGGCGGCAAGCCGCTCGCGGCAGCCCGCCAGAAGCGGCACGGGGTCGATCTCGTGCTCGAGCACGCAGGACAGGATCACGACGTCGACGCTGCCCGGTGCCAGCCGCCGCAGGCCCTCGGTTCCTGCGGCGTGGATGCACCGGCCACCGTGAAAACGGAGCCGCTGGTCCGCGACCGCAGCCAGATGCGTCGAGATCTCGATGCCGACCGGCTCGAGCCGGCCGGCCACCTCCGCCGGCAGCGCGGCCACCAGCCGGCGAAACAGCCCGCCGTCGGAGCAGCCGATGTCGACGAGCCGGATCGGTCCGGCGCGGCGGCGGGCGATCGCGGCCACCATGCCCACGAGCTTGTCCCGCTTGAGCCACCGCTGGCGCAAGGTCTTGAGCGCCCGGCTGGCCGCGGAGA
>JBJTPO010000453.1:0-3017 GCA_046075145.1 Planctomycetota bacterium | reverse complement strand
GGGATACAACGCCTACGGTCAGTGCACCGTGCCCGCAGGGCTCACCGGCGTGGTCGCCATCGCAGGGTCCGTGTCGAGTTCCTTTGCGCTCAAGTCGGACGGCACGGTCGTGGCTTGGGGTACGAGTTCCTATGGACAGATGGACATTCCGGCCGGGCTCTCGGGCGTGGTGGCCCTGAGCGCGAGTTCCTACGGCCCGATCGCAGCCCTCAAGTCGGACGGCACCGTGGTGTGCTGGGGCAAGAACGACAAGGGTCAGGCGACCGTGCCGGCAGGCCTCTCTGACGTCGTGGCCGTGGCGGCGGGCGAGAACCACACGCTCGCGCTCAAGTCCGACGGCACGGTTGTGGCCTGGGGTGGCGGCACGAGCTTCACGCCCACCGGCTGGAACGGAAATCTCGTGCCCTGGAACCTCGCGAACGTCGTGGCCATCGATGCGAGCAGCGATGCAACGTATGCAATCCGGGCGGATGGCTCGGTGGTGTGGTGGGGGCAGCGAAGCAGCTACGATGCCTATCGGGTCAACGGCGAGATCTACCGCACTCCTTCCGGTGCCGGGGTATCGGTGCCCGAAATCACGCCGCTGCTGGCGGCTGACTCCGCCGGCTTCGCCTTCTCGACGATCTACACGGGCCGCGAGAGCACGACCTACGCCGCGAGCACCACGCCCCCGACCGAGCCCGGCGACTACTCCGTCACGGTGACCGGCACCGACCCCGACTTCGTCGCCGCGAAGACGCTCGCCTTCACGATCGCCAGGGCCACGCCCGCGATCACGGCGGTGCCGACGGCCGCCGGCATCACCTTCGGCCAGTCGCTCGCATCGGCCACGCTGAGCGGCGGCGGCGCCAGCGTCGCCGGGTCGTTCGCCTTCGCCGCCCCGGGGACGATCCCCGACGCCGGCACGGCGTCGCAGACGGTCGTGTTCAGGCCGACCGACGCGGCCCGTTACCTGCCGGTCTCGCTGAACGTGTCCGTGGCGGTGGCCCAGGCCACGCCCACGCTGGTCACGCTCCCCACGGCCGCCACGATCGCCTACGGCCAGACGCTCGCGTCCGCCGTGCTCGGCAGCGGCCTGGCCAGCGTGCCCGGCACGTTCGCCTTCACGGCCCCGGGCACGGCACCCACGGCCGGCACTGCGGCCCGGAGCGTGACGTTCACGCCGACCGATACGGCCAACTACGCCCCCATCACGGCGAATGTGGACGTGCTCGTGATCCGGGCCACGCCCAGCGTGAGCGTCTCGCCCACGGCCACGTCGATCCGCGCGGGCCAGTCGCTCGCGAACGCGATTCTCTCCGGCGGCACGGCCAGCGTGCCCGGCACGTTCGCCTTCGCCGACACCTCGCTCGCCCCGGCCTCTGGCACGGCGAGTCAGGACGTCGTTTTCACGCCCACCGACTCTTCGAACTACGCACCGGTCACGCTCGGCGTCGCCGTACGCGTCCGGTCCTTCGATCCGGGTGATGTCGCGGACATCGCCGGCGAGGCAGGCGGCGTCGCAAACGCAGCCTCCGGTTTCGACGCGGTCGGCAACGTGCTCGACGGGCAGTCGAACTACGACGGCACGGCGATCGCCGTCACGGCCGTCACGGGTCCGGGCGGAGCCGGAACGGTCGGCTCGGCCCTGGCGGGCGCCTACGGCTCGCTGACGCTTCGCTCTGACGGCAGCTATGTGTACGTCGTCAACGACACCAATCCCACCGTCCAGGCACTCCCGCTCGGCGCGACGCTGCTCGACACCTTCTCCTACACCGTCGAGAGCGCCACCGACTCGGCCACCGCCGCGCTGCGGGTGACGGTCTACGGAGGCAACGACACCCCCACGTTCTCCGCGGTGGGCGGCAGCCCGCTCAAGACCACGAACGAGGACACCGAAGTTTCGATCACGTTGGCCGAGCTGCTGGCCGCCGGAAACGAGACGGATCTCGACGGCACGGTGGTGGCGTTCGTCGTCACGAGCCTCGCCGGCGGCACGCTGCGAATCGGTGCCGACGCTGCGTCGGCCCTGCCCTGGGATGCCGACTCGAACAGCCGCATCGATGCCACCCAGAACGCCTACTGGACACCGGCCGCTGATGCCAACGGCACGCTGCCCGCGTTCGCCGTCATCGCCCGCGACGACGGAGGCGCAGACTCGCCGACGCCTGTCACCGTCCAGATCGCCGTCACAGCCGTCAACGACGCCCCCGCGCTGACGCCCGTCGTGATCACCTTCATCGACACGATCGGCGCCGACAGTTTCGCCCCCGTCTCCGGCACCTTCAATGCCAGTGACGTCGATGCCGACGCCCTCACCTTTGGCGTCACGGGCGTGACTCCGGCCGGTGACGTCTTCACGCAGACCGGCAGCTACGGCACGCTGGTCGTCAATCGGCTCACTGGTGCATACGCGTTCACGCCGAACGCCAACGCGATCAATGCCGCCATCACCGCGGTGAGCGAGACCTTCCCGATTGTCGTCAGCGACGGCATCGCCACGACCGACGCCCTGCTCACGATCTCGATCGCCGCGAGCGACGACCGGCCGACGCTCTCAACGCTCCAGACCCACGCAACCCCAGGCACCGAGGACACGGCCACCGAGGTCAGCTTCGCCGACCTGCTTGCGGCCGGCAACGAGGCGGATGTGGACGGCACCGTCACGGCGTTCGTCGTCACCGAGGTGAAGAGCGGCCGACTCGTCATCGGCAGTTCCGCGGCCATGGCCACGGAGTGGAACGCCGCGACCAACTGTCTGGTCACCAGCACCCTGAAGGCCTTCTGGACGCCGGACGCCAACGCGTTCGGCCTGCTGGACGCGTTTGCGGTTGTCGCCCGCGACGACGGCGGCAACGAGTCCACCACGCCGCTCGTGTATCGCGTGTCGGTCGCCTCAGCGAACGACGCTCCGTCGCTCACCTCATTCCCGCTGGTGGTCGGCACGACCGCCGAAGACACGCAGGCGGAACTCACGTTCGCCGCGCTGGCGGCGGTGGGCGACGAGGCCGACATCGACGGCACGGTCACGGCGTTCG
>JBJTPO010000452.1:0-6090 GCA_046075145.1 Planctomycetota bacterium | reverse complement strand
CTCGGCCACTTCTACACGATCGTGGGCTACGAGGGGGTGCCCGCGGTGGGCAACTTTTTCTACCTCAAGAGCTACAGCTACCAGTTCGCCGGTCCCTTTACCCACTGGGGCGGGCTCGTCCATTGGAACGCGACCGACAACGTCGAGATGGATGGCGGCCTCGTGAACGGGTGGAACGGCCTGGCATCGCCCTCCAGCGACGCCAACTTTCTCGGCCGGATCCGCGTCAAGAACGACGACAACTCCGGCGCCGTCTCGTTCGCGATCATCAGCGGAAACGAGGCCAACGACTTCTCGCCGCTGTTTCAGCCGGCGCCGCCCCTGGTCGCCGCAAATCGGACACGATACAGCCTGATCTTCGAGCGCCGTCCGACGGGCAACTGGGAGTATCTGTTTCACCAGTGGCTCGGCACCCAGGCCCAGGCGCTGGCCGACGGCGGCACCGCGCTGTGGGTGGGCATCGATCAATACCTCTACTACCGCGTCAGCGACGCCTGGGCCTGGGGCGCGCGGTTCGAGTGGTTCCAGGACACCGACGGCACCCGGGTGGGCCTCAATCGACCGAGCAACCCCAATCACGTGCCGCTGCCCGGCAACTTCTACTCGCTGACCCTGGGGCCCAACTGGACGCCGACACGCAACTTCCTGATGCGGCCCGCCTTCCGCTGGGACTTCTTCGGCGGCCCCTACGGCGGCCCGCGGGCACCCTACGACGACGGGGTCAGCAACCAGCAGACGCTGCTGGGCTTCGACCTGATCCAGAAGTTTTGATGAGGTTCGCTCGGGCGATCAGGGCTTCTGCCGCTGGAATGCGATCGGTTTCGCATCGGCCGGCGCGCCCGCGAGGGTGAACTCGAAGGCGTCGGCTCCCTTGGAGGCGACCTTGCCAGACATGGTGCCGGCTGATTCGCTGACCAGGGCGATCGCGTCGCGGGCCGTCTCGATCATGCCGGAGATGGCCACCGGATCACGGCCGGCGGGCGTCGCTTTCCAGGTGAACTGGGAATCTTCCGTGATCACGAGATCGACGGAATCCTTGCCTGCAGTCGCCTTCCAGGCACCCACCAGATCGGTCTCGGGGCCGGCCGGGGCGGCGGCGGGCGCCTTCGTCGGCTCCGGCTGGGCGGCCGGGGGCGACTCGGCCGGCTTCTCCTCCTTCGAACTGAGCGAGTCGAGGAGCCGCTTCGCGACCACGTCGCCCGGCTGCTTGGCCACCACCACCCGCAGGGCGTCGGCAGCCATGTCGGAATAGCCGCCCACGAGATAGTGGTAGGCAAGCACGAAGTAGCCGGCGGCGCTGTCGGGATTGGCCCGGCAGAAATCCTCGAGCTTCCGAAGTTGCTGGGTGTAGGTGTCGACGGAGCCGTAGAGCCCGCTGAGCGTGGTCCAGTCCATGCCGGGCGCCACCGCCAGGACGGCGTTCAGGGTCGCGGCCGCCTCGGGATACCGGCCGAGCGCGAAGAGCGAAAGGGCCCTCACCTCGTGGATCACTGAATCGTTCGGCGAGAGCTTCACGGCCTTGTCGCAGCCCGCGAGGGCCGCGGCGTAATCGCCCTGCTTGAAGGAGGCGAGGGCCGCGTCGAAGGCCGCGTCGGAGGGGGACGGTGGCGACTCGGCGGTGGCCGTCCCGCCCTGGGCGACGCTGGCGTCGGTGAGGTCGCCGTCGTTGGTCACATAGTTGTCCACGATGACCGGCTGCGAGTAGTCGTAGGGCGAGGATGCCACGACCGCGGCGGGCACCGCCGAGTAGTACGGATTCACGTAGCCGGCCCCGCCGTAGCCCCAACCCCAGCTGCCGAGCGTGGAGGCCAGGCCCCAGGTCGCCGCACCGACGGCGAAGGGCGCCCACCAGCCGCCGGTGGAGCCCCAGTTGCCGCCCCAGCAGCCGTTGTACCAGCCGCCGTAGTGTGGATTGACGTAGCCGGTATTCCAGTGATTGGCCCAGCCACCGTAGCCGCCACCGTACCCGAAGCCGTAGCCGCCCAGGCCCCAGCCGCCACCCACGTTGATGTTGTTGAAGTTGTTGTTATTGCCCCAGTTGCCGGAGCCGATGTTGCCACTTCCGATGTTGCCGCTGTTCCAGAAGTTGTTGCCGTCGCCGATGCCCGGGCGGTTGCCACCGATGCCGGGCCGATTGCCGCCGTTCCAGGGGCGATTGCCATCGCCCCCGAAGCCGGGCCGATTCGCCAGGTCACCGGGCAGCGTGACCGGGCGGTCTCCGCCGATGCCGGGCCGATCGCCGCCGACGGCCCCTGGCCGATTGCCGCCGACGGCCCCTGGCCGATTGCCTCCACCGGGTCGGTTCGCGAGATCACCCGGCAGTGTGACCGGACGATTGCCGCCGGCTCCCGGTCGGTTCCCAAGATCACCCGGGAGTGTCGTGGGCCGATTGCTCCCCAACCCCGGCCGGTCACCGCCGCTGCCCGGCCGGTTGGCCAGGCCAGGCGTGGGGAACGAGGGCTTCGTCATCGGCCGCCCGGCGAGCCCGCCGCCGCCGACCTGACCGGGAAGCGTGGTCGGACGATTCGACAACTGCGGCCGATTGAGGCCGGGTACGGGGGCCGGCTTGGTGGCCATTCCCGGCTGTGGCCGCATCGAGCCAAGGCCCGGCCGCGCCGTCGAGCCGCCTGGACGAATCCCAGGGGAAGGAGCGGGCCGCGTCATGCCGCCAGCGGAAGGCAGCGAGGGCCGCGTCGCGGCACCGAGGCTCGGCCGCGACGGTCCTCCAAGACCTGGTCCGCCGGGACGAGCAAACCCGCCAGGCATTTGGGGGCGGGACGTGGGCATCTGAGGCCGCGGCATCGGCCGGCCCTGGGCCGTGGGCATTTGGGGACGCGCTTGCGGCATTTGGGGACGCGACATCTGTGGTCGCGACATCTGTGGTCGCGACATCGGCGCCGTCATGCCGCCAGCAGGACGGGCCATGCCGCCAGCAGGTCGCGCCATCGCCGGCCGGCCGCCGCCGCCATGATGGCCTCCACCAACCCCCGGCCGACCTTCCGCCCGCGGTGGCACGAGCCCCAGGGCCACGGCAACCAACCCAAGCACAACCGCAGCAGGCAGACGCATCACGGATCTCACCAGGGGTACGGGAATCGGAGCGGACACGGCGGCCTACTTCACGGCGCCCGGCTGGGGCGGCTTGCGGGCGATCGTCATCTCGAAGTCAGGCTGCTCGACGTCGCCGATGAACCGGTCGGTGCCCCGCACGACGAGGTGATCGGCGTCCTTCACACCGATCAGCAGCGTGGCCGAGCCGGTCGTGCCGTCGGGCATCGTGGCCTCCGAGAACACCACCCAGCCCTCATCGGTTCGCATCCAGCGGCCCTCGGTGAATCCGCCATCGTCGTCGAAGGTCCAGGAACGCACCTGCCCGTTGACAGGATCCCAGCCGATCCGCTGCGTGCTCTTCGATTCGCCTGCGCCCGCGGCTGACATCGTGTAGTCGCCCAGCAAAAAGTTGCCGTCGTCGCTCCAGCGAAACGTGATCTCTGTCCGGCCTTCAGGGCTCTCGTCGACCCAATCACCCACGATCCAAGCGGCTCCTTGGAGGGCCTCGCGAGGCGTCGGGAGCGGGTCGTCAGTGAACTCCCGGTAGGAGGCGATCCGCCAGTGGTCGCCCTGCTTGGAGCGCAGTGCCACATACCGCACCTGGGCCGCCTCACCGTCGGCGGTCGTGATCCGCCGCAGCCCCTCCTCTACGGCCAGCGTTTCGCCCACCGGCCGGGCCGAGTCGACGAGCATCTCCAGCGTGGCCTTGGGGAACTTGGCGAAGAAGCCCTTGAAGAGATCGGTAATCGCCGCCTCGCCGGCGTGCACGGTACCCGCCTCGTCGACCAGTTCCCCGGTTTCCAGAAACATCGCCCCGAGCGCGGCGGCGTCGCCGGCGTTGAACGCCTTGACGGTGGCCTCGGATTCCCGGACGACCGTCTCCTCCAGCGGCGACAGGGCTGCCTCCTGGGCGGCGACCGGTTTCTGGGCGATCGCCGACCGATCCTGTCCGGTAGCCAGCATCAGGGCCACCGTCCCCGGCAGCAGGGAGGTCACGATCAACTTCATGTTCATGGCAGGCATCCTGTCGGCTGAAATATCCGGACAACCTCTGGGCGGAATCCCCGCTGCGGCGTACAAGTTCGTTGTAAAACCTCGCGTGGTCGTGTCTATGCCATTTCGGAAAAAACGCGAAAATCAGGGCTCGGGGAGCGAGGTCTGAAATCGCCGCCCTGCCGTAGCCGTTCTCCCATCGCTCGAGGAATCCTCATCATGTCCCGGTCCCTCGGCAACATCATCGCCGATTCGCTCGCCATCTCACTGGGCTACGGGGAGCGTCTGCTCACCGGCGTGTCGGCCGAGCGGTTCGCCAGGTTCGCCGCGCCGGGGGGCATGGTCGTCGCGTCGAACCATCCGGCCTTCATCTACGGCCACCTCTCGCTCTATGCGCCGAAGGTGCTCCGGCAGATCGGCCATCCCGCTCCGCCGGTGCCCGAGCACTTCGAACTCGCCTTCTCGAAAGACGCCACCTGCCGCGACGATGCCGACGGGGATTTCTACCCGGCCATGGAGGACGTGCTCGCGTTCTACCGCGAGGGCTACCGGATGGTGACCGGTGGTCTCCGCAGCACGCCCGACGCCGCCTTCGAGCAGCCGAATCCGGCCGATGGTCGGATGCGGGAACTCTTTCCCACGATCGGATCGGTGCAGGCCTTCTACTGCGGCGGCCACATGATGATGCACCTGGGGCAGATGAGCGCCTGGCGGCGGATGGAAGGGCTGGGCTCGGCCTGAGCCCGGATCCGAGACGTCGATGGCAGGCCCGCGAACCGCCCGTTAGACTCTTCCCAGGCCGATCGATCTCCAGTTTCGCCACCAACCTTCGGGAACCTCCCTGCCATGGCCGACCTCACCCATCGTGATCACGAAAGCCCGCTCGCCTCGCTCCGAAGCTGGTCGTTCGGGATCGGCGTTTTGCTGGTGCTGCTTGGGGCCGCCTGTTTCGCCCGGCCGCTCGTTCCCTCGCTGACGGTGAACTTTTTCATCGGCGGGCTGCTCGTGGCGGCCGGCGTGCTGCGGATCGTCGCGGCCTTCGGCACCTACACCTGGAAAGGTTTTTGGCTGGCGCTGTTGTGCGGCGTGCTCTCGGTCGTGTCGGGCACCGCGATGCTCGCCCTGCCGGGGGTGGGCATCGAGGCCTTGGTCGTGTTTCTCGGCCTGTTGATCCTGTTCGAGGCGGCCGCGAAGCTCACGGCCGCGTTCGCGGTGCCGCGCGACTTCCCTTGGGGCTGGCTGCTCGTCGACGGCCTGATCACCGCCGGACTCGGCGGCATCCTGTTCACCGCCACGCCCGAGAAGGCGCCGCTCTATCTGGGCGTGATCATCGCCGCCCACCTGATCACCAGCGGCGTGATGCTGCTGGGTACGGGCTTGTGGCTCAACCGAGCCATCAGCCTCCGCGGCTAACGGGCGGGCGGAGGGCCGTTGCCGGCGGATGACGGGGGCCCGTCGAAGGAGCCGTCGCGGAAGCTCCGCAGCATCATCCCGATCCCCGCGGCGATCATGCCGAGCATCAGGAGAAGGTTGCTGGTCTTCATCTGCATCAGGAACTGGATCCGGCTCAGGATCTCGATCACGATGATCGCCAGGCCGGTGTAGAAGAGGGCCCAGCCCCACTTCAGTTTGGCATCGTAGAACAGGATCACGAGGCCGATGAAGACCGGCGCGAAGATGATCCCGGTACTCGCCGCCGGCATCCCGCCGCCGAACACGTCCCGGTTGAAGGCGCCCGAGAAGAACCCGACATCGCGGGTCACCACGTGGACGTTGCTGAGAAAAAACCACAGGCCCGCTCCGGCCAGCACCAGGCCGAAGAAAAACAGCCACGTTCCGCCGGGCGTGCCGCCAGCCCCGCGCACGAGCCCTTCGTGCAGACCGCGGACATCATCGAGGTCTCGCTCGTACTCCCGCCGTCGTGATTCGCTCATGGCGTGCATTCCTCCGCTGGCCGGGGCGTGGATGATTTCAGTCCGACCCGCACGATGGTTTGATGCGGCAGGCCGGAGCATAACAGGGAACAGGTCGACCGGGCTCGCGACG
>JBJTPO010000451.1:0-3448 GCA_046075145.1 Planctomycetota bacterium | reverse complement strand
GGGATCAGCCCCGACATCAGCGTGTACCGCCAGGCCTCGTGCTGGTGTTCCGGGCCGATCGTGCCCAGAAACGAGAACCACGCCGGCAGCTGAATCGCCGGGAAGCCCGCGCCATATTGGATGGCGATCCCGTTGGCGACGGCCACCATCAGGCCACCGATCGAGGAGAAGGCCTGGGTGGAGCCGAGTACTCGCTCCCTCTGCTTGGGATCCGGGAACAGTTCCGCCAGCCAGGCCACCGCCGCCACGAACTCCACGCACACGCCCACGAACACGAAGCAGCGGCAGACCAAGAGCATCCACAGGTTCGTGGAGAACCCGGCAGCGAAGGCCGCGAAGGCGTAGATCAGGATGCTCCAGGTGAGCACGCGGCGGCGGCCGAGCCGGTCGGTCAGGTAGCCGCCGAGCAGGCCAAAGATCCCGCCACACAGCGCCGGAACGTAAAAGAGCAGCCCCACCCAGCGGAGAAACCCGGGACTGCCCGGCTGGAAGCCGCCGAGCTCGAGCAGCGCCGGCCGCGCGATCAGCGGCAGCATCAACAGCTCGTAGATGTCGAACGCGAAGCCGATCGCGGCGATCCCGCAGACGAGCCAGCCGGTCAGCGTGAGACGCCCCGAGGCCGTGGTGCCGGTCGGTGGCGTGTCGCGGGGTGCGGCGGCCATGCGTCGTCTCCGGGACCCATCGAGTGGCACCGGACGATCGCTCCGGACCCATACCCGCGAGTGGCGGCGGGATTATATCCCGCCGAGAAGCTGCACCGCAGGCCGCATCGCCACCTCATTCCGCGGGTTGAAAACCCGCGGCCACGTGCTCCCCGAGCAACCCGTCTCGGCCGTCACTGCGGGCCGATCGAAGGTGGCCGCTTCGCGAGGAAGTCGCGGGGGCCGCGGGTCGTGTAATACGGATAGGCGACGGCGCCCGTGGGCGGACCGGCCGGCGTGATCGCCCCGTAGTCGGAGGCTGCGAGCGCCGCCTTCTCCTCGGCCGTGAGGTGATGCTTGGCCAGGCCGCCGTAGCGGCCGGTGTGCGGGGCATGGCAGACGCCACCAGGGCAGTCCTTGCAGCCGCCGGCCTGGCAGCGGCCGTCAGGGCAGCCCTCGGGCGGGCAGCCTTCCTCGCAGTCGCGGCAGTCGCCGCCGCCACCGCCGCCGCCGCCGTGCGAATAGGGGCCGTCGGCGTTGAGCAAGAACAGCCGGTCGACGATCGAGCAGCCTGTGCTCGTGGCGGTGACGGCCGCGGCCATCAGGAGGCCGAAGAGTCGAAGGCTGGCAGGCGAGCGATGCATGGGAGGGCTCCCGCTAGGGCGGAGCGTGGCGGCCGTCGGCAAACCGCCGCCGGCGCACGCTTCCACGGTCACCGGTGGTATCGGTCGTGCCGCCCGCACCGATTGAGAAAACCCTGCGGCTGGCAACCTGGGCAACCGTGGCGGGTTCGGGGGCACGTGCGGCTCGCCGGACGCTCGGTCCCGAGGGCTCGCGGTTACCCATGCCATCTCGCCGGACGCTCCCTGCGGGCATCCTGCCCTCCGGTCGCTCGATGCTGGCTGCGGTTCGGCATCCTGCCTGCGCTTGCCAGCAACGCCGCTCGATCGGCACGGGCAACCCCTCGCAGTCCAATGGTTGGCGAGGCAGCTGAAGCACGCAGTCGATTCGTCTGAACGAACGCCGCGCGCCACTCCGCGCACGAACACGGCCGCCCGGAGGTGCGGCCGGCGGCAGCGGCCGAAGGCCGGAGTGCCGCCAAGCCCGCCGGGGGCAGGGATGCCCCGCCGGGCGTAAAGCCAGGGCCCCTCCGCCGAGCAGGCCTCGCACGGGCCAGGGATGGCCGTGCGAGGCCGCCATCGTCAGCCGCTCCAGCGGCTGACGATGAGCGCGATGTTCTGCCCGCCAAAGCCGAAGCTGTTGGAGAGGGCGCGATCGCACTTCCCCTCGCGCACCTGATTCGGCACGTAGTCGAGGTCGCAGTTGGGGTCGGGCTCTTCGTAGTTGATCGTCGGTGGCAGGAGTCCGTCGCGGATCGCCAGCAGGCAGACGATCAGTTCGGTGGCGCCGGCGGCCGCGATCAGATGACCCATCATGCTCTTGGTGCTCGAGACGGGGATCTTGTAGGCCCGCTCCCCGAATACGGTCTTGATGGCCAGCGTCTCGACCTTGTCGTTGACGTCGGTGCTCGTGCCGTGGGCGTTGATGTAGTCGATGCCGTCGGGGCCGAGCCCGGCGTCGGCCAGGGCCATGCGGATGCAGGCGGAGGCGCCCCGACCCTCGGGATGGGTGTCGGTGATCCGGTAAGCGTCGGCCGTGGAGCCGTAACCCACCACCTCGCCATGGATCTTCGCCCCGCGCCGCTTGGCGTGCTCGAGGTCCTCGAGCACTACCATTGCCGCCCCCTCGCCGAGCACGAATCCGTCCCGCTGGTTGTCGAACGGGCGGCTGGCCCGCTGGGGCTCGTCTTTGCGGGTCGAGAGGGCCGTGAGCAGGTTGAAGCCGGTCACGCCGAAGGGGTGGATCATGCTGTGGCAGCCACCCGAGAGCATCACGTCGGCCTCGCCGCGGCGGATGATCTCGACCGCCTCGCCGATCGCCTGGCTGGAGGCGGCGCAGGCGGTGAGGCAGTTGAGGTTTGGCCCCTGGGCGTCGAACAGGGCGGCGAGGTGGCCGGCCGGCATGTTGGGCTCCTGCTCCACCTCGGTGAGCGGATGGAGCGTCTCCAGCCCGAGCTTCGTGAACTTCGCCACGTCGAGCGTGTCACCGTCGATCGCGGCCATCATCATGCCGGTGAAGGCATCGAAGGCCTGCTGCCCCTCGCCGCTGCCGAGGTAGATGCCCAGGCGGGTCGGATCCCGCTCCAGGCCCTTGGGCAGTCCGGCATCCCGCATCGCCTGCAGCGCCGCCCCGGCAGCGAACTTCGTATGCCGGCCACAGTACTGCCAGTCATCGGCCCGCTCGCCTTCGTCGGTCACGTCCCAGTCACGAACCTCGGCCGAAATCTTGGTGGGAAACCGGGAGGCGTCGAACACGGTCGTCAGGCCCACGCCCGATTTCCCGGCCACGAGGTTTTTCCAGAGCGCCTCCGTCGTCACGCCCAGCGGCGTGACGCAGCCCATGCCCGTGACCACCACCCTGCGCCTGCCTGCAGCCATTCGCCTGCCCTCCTCCGGGTTCGCCGCGCCTGCGGTCGCGGCTCACCAGTCGGGCCGCACGAGCGGCTGCCCCGCCTCGTCGCGGCCCACGTCGTAGATGTGCATCTGGTCGAGCCATTGGAGCAACTCGGGCGGCTCGAACAGCTTCGGCACGCCCTCGCCCGGCTCGAGATGGGCGAAGAACAACTCGGCCTCGCCCTGGAGCCGTTCCCCCACTGTGCTCGTCACCTTCGTGAGCGAGCCGCTGGCCTTGAGGTCGAGCACCTCAGCCTTGAAGACGAGCGTGTCGCCGGGCACGGCGTCGAAGTG
>JBJTPO010000450.1:0-2614 GCA_046075145.1 Planctomycetota bacterium | reverse complement strand
CCCTGCGAGCGTCCGGCGAGATGGCATGGGCCACCCGAGCCTCCACGCACGACGCTCTCCGAGCCTGCGTCACCCAAGCTTGCAGAGAAAACGGTAGTCTTTCGACTCCTCAACCAACCCCAGGAAGCCCTCATGCCGCTGCTCGTCGTCGGAAGTGTCGCCCTCGATTGCGTCGAGACCCCCACCGCCAGCCGCGACGACGTGCTCGGCGGCTCGGCCGTGTTCTTCTCCTATGCGGCGAGCTTCTTTTCGCCGGTGAAGATGATCGGCACGGTGGGCGAGGATTGGCCGAGCCAGCACACGCGGTTTCTCGAGGCCCGCGGCATCGACACCTCCGGGATCGATGTGATCCCCGGCGGCAAGACCTTTCGCTGGCGGGGGCGGTATCTCCCCAACATGAACGACCGTGAGACGCTCGAGGTGCATCTCAACGTGTTCGGGGAGTTCAAGCCCAAGCTCAACGGGGGCCACCGCGAGAGCCAGTTCGTGTTTCTCGGCAACGCCTCACCCGTCACGCAGCTCTCGGTGCTCGACCAGGTGCCCGAAGCGAAGCTCACCGTGGCCGACACGATGGACCTCTGGATCAACATCCAGCGGGATGAACTCGAGGAGCTGCTCCGGCGGGTGGACGGGCTCGTCCTCAACGACGCCGAGGCCAAGCTGCTCGCGGAGGACGAGAACCTCGTGCGGGCCGGGCATGCGGTGCGGAAGATGGGGCCGAAGTTCGTCGTGATCAAGAAGGGGGAGCACGGGGCGATGTTCTTCAGCGAGCACGAGATGTATGTGATGCCCGCCTTCCCGACGCCGCGGGTGCTCGACCCGACCGGGGCCGGCGACAGCTTCGCCGGGGGGATGATGGGTCATCTGGCCTCGCTCGGCCGGTTCGACCCGCAGGCCCTCAAGGAAGCCCTCGCCTACGGCGTGATCACGGCCAGCTTCACGGTGGAGGATTTCAGCCTCGACCGGCTGGCGGGCATCCAGCGGGCCGACCTCGACCGGCGGATCGCCGAATATCGCCAAATGCTCATGTTTTGATCCTGTACGGGCGTGCAGAAAATCTGCTTGCCCTCCCGGTCGTGTGCCGATACTATACCCCGGTTCAGTATTCGGTTCCGCGTCAAGTCGCTCGATTCATGGTGGCGAAGCAACCACCCCGACGACGTGCCGGGACCGCTGGGAGGCAGTCGCCATGGTGACGGCAACGGCAGGAGTCAACGGACGGATGGCCAAGGACAAGAAGAAGGGTGCCGAGGGCAAGGGCAAGCGCGGGGCGGGCGGGGCGGATCCGCTGGGCTTCCTGCAGCAAAACTCGGAACTGCGGCACACGCTCGCCCAGATCGAGAAGGCGTTCGGCGAGGGGGCGATCATGCCGCTGGGCGCCGACAAGCAGGTGCCCATCGAGGGCATCTCGTCCGGCAGCCTGTCGGTCGATCTGGCCCTGGGCGGGAAGGGCTTTCCCCGGGGACGCATCATCGAGGTCTACGGGCCGGAGTCGAGCGGCAAGACCACGATTGCCCTGCACGCGATCGCGGCGGCCCAGAAGACCGGCGGGATCGCCGCCTTCATCGACGCCGAACACGCCCTCGACCCCAGCTGGGCCAAGAAGCTCGGCATCTCGCTTGAGCAGATGCTCGTCAGCCAGCCGACCAGTGGCGAGGAGGCGCTCCAGATCGTGGAGATGCTCGTGAAGAGCAACGCGGTCGACATCATCGTGGTCGACTCCGTGGCGGCGCTGACGCCGCAGAAGGAGCTCGACGGCGAGATGGGCGACTCGATGGTGGGCGTGCAGGCCCGGCTCATGAGCCAGGCGATGCGGAAGCTCACCGGCGCCATCTTCAAGAGCAAGACGACCGTGATCTTCATCAACCAGCTGCGGGAGAAGATCGGCGTGATGTTCGGCAGCCCCGAGACGACGCCGGGCGGCAAGGCGCTGAAGTTCTATGCCTCCTGCCGGGTCGACGTCCGCCGGATCGGCACGCTCAAGGACGGTGAGGAGGTGGTCGGCCAGCGGGTGAAGGTGAAGGTGGTCAAGAACAAGGTGGCCCCGCCGTTCCGCGTGGCGGAGTTCGACATGATGCACGCCGACGGGATCAGCACCGAGGGCGACATCCTCGACTTGGCGATGGCGGCCAAACTGGTCGACAAGACCGGCACCTGGCTGCGGTATGGCGAGACCCATCTCGGCCAGGGCCGCGAGCGGGCCCGTCAGTTCCTCAAGGACAACCCGGCCGTGGCCGACGAGCTCCGGGACAAGATCCTGGCCGCGAAGGAGGCGGTGATCGCCGTGGACAAGGCGGCCGACGACAAGGAAGACGATGACGAGAGCGATCCCGCCGAGGAATGAGGCCGGGAAACGCCCCCTGGGCGGGAGTGGCAGCGGGATTTCACTCCGCTGAATACGCGCCGGAATGGAGCGCGGATTCCGCGGGTCACAGACCCGCGGCCACTCGGGGAGCTCTGCAACTGGCTCTTTCCTCGGCACACCAAAAGACCGGCGAAGGGCAAGCCCATGCCAATCGAGCGGCGTAGGAAACCGAGCGCAGCAAGGATTGCGGAGCGAGGTTTCCTCCGAGCGACCGGAGGGCAGGATGCCCGCAGGGAGCGTCCGGCGAGA
>JBJTPO010000449.1:0-1456 GCA_046075145.1 Planctomycetota bacterium | reverse complement strand
AGGTCGTGGCGGCCCGCCTGCTCGAGCGCCCGTCGCACCTCGAACCAATTCTCCGGCTTGAAGAACTGGAGCAGCGCCCGCTGCATCCGCCGGTCCTTCAGCCCCTTGGTGATCGTCACCGGCTCCCGCGTCATGGGATCGAGCCCGGTGTGGTACATGCAGGCGGCGATGTCGAACGGGCTGGGGATGAAGTCCTGCACCTGGTCGGGCTTGTAGCCGTTCCGCTTGAGGAACACCGCGAGGTCGACCATCTCCTCCAGGCCGCTGCCCGGATGGCTGGCGATGAAGTAGGGGACGGTGAACTGCTTCTTGCCCACCCGCCGGCTGGCGGCCCGAAACGCCTTGTCGAACTCCACGTAGTCGTCGGCCGCCGGCTTCTTCATCAGCCGCAGCACCTCCGGGTCGGTGTGCTCCGGGGCCACCTTGAGGTGGCCGCCTACGTGATGGGCCGCGAGTTCCTGGAGATACTCGGGATCCTTGCGGGCCAGGTCCATCCGCACGCCGCTGGCCACGAGCACCCGCTTCACGCCCGCCACGCTCCTGGCCTCCCGCATCACGTCCTTGAGCGGGCCGTGATCGGTGCCGAGGAGCTTGCAGACGGTCGGATGCACGCAGGAGAGCCGGCGGCACTTCGCCTCCACCTCAGGCCGCGTGCATTTCATCTGATACATGTTGGCCGTCGGGCCGCCGATGTCGGAGACGGTGCCCTTGAAGCCGGGCTGGGCGGCGAGGAGCCTGATCTCGCTGACGATCGATTCCTTCGAGCGGCTCTGGATGATTCGCCCCTCGTGGGCCGTGATCGAGCAGAAGGTGCAGCCGCCGAAGCAGCCCCGCATGATCTGCACGCTCGTCTCCACGACCTCGAAGGCGGGGATCCGGGCCGTTCCATACGACGGGTGCGGCCGCCGCGTGAAGGGCAGGCCGTAGACCTCGTCCATCTCGTGCTCTTCGAGCGGCAGGGCCGGCGGGTTGACCACCACCGCCTCCCGGCCATGACGCTGCACGAGCCGGCGGGCGTTGTGCGGATTGGTCTCGAGGTGTGAGATCCGGGTCAGCTCGCAGAAGGCGAGCGGGTCGGCCACGGCCCGCTCGTAAGGCGGCAGCTCGATCGTGTCGGGGCAGCAGGGGCCGGGGCCCGCGGGAGGCGGCTCACTCGCGCCGAGCCGGTAGGCCACGCCGCGGAGATCGCGGAGCTCCTGCAGGGTCTTGCCGGATGCCAGCCCGCGGGCGATCTCGAGGATCGTCCGCTCCCCCATCCCGAAGGCCAGGAGATCGGCCTTGGCGTCGAGCAGGATCGAGCGGCGGACGGTGTCGCTCCAGTAGTCGTAGTGGGCCAGTCGCCGCAGCGACGCCTCGACGCCGCCGGCCACCACCGGCACGCCAGGATACGCCTCCCGCGACCGCTGGCAGGAGGCCAGCGTGGCCCGGTCGGGCCGCCGGCCGATCCGGCCGTCGG
>JBJTPO010000448.1:0-1765 GCA_046075145.1 Planctomycetota bacterium | reverse complement strand
CAGTGCCTCGACTGGCTCGAACGCGGCCGGCTCCCGGCCGTCGAGGTCATGCCCGAGGTGCAGCGGGCCTGGAACGACGATCTCCAGCGGCGGTTCCGCCGGACGGTCTGGCAGGACAAGCCCGGCGGCTCCCCCTGGCAGCTCCCGTGCACGAGCTGGTATGTCAACGCCCAGGGCCGCAACACCACCCTCTGGCCGGGGCTCTCGGCCGGCTACTGGCTCGTGACCCGCCGGCCGCGGCTCGCCGACTATCTGCCGCCGACGGCCAGCGGGGCGGCTACCGGAGAAACATCGGGCTCCTCGGCCCCTTCGGCCCAGGTCGCCTGAACCGGCACGGCGTCCCGCGGCTTCCGCAGACAGAGGCCAAGAAGCAGCGGCACGAGCACCAGCGTCACGAACGTCGAGACCAGGAGGCCGCCGAGCAGGACGCTCCCCAGCCCGCGGTAGAGTTCGCTGCCGGCCCCGGGGATGATCACCAGCGGCAGGAGTCCCAGCACCGTCGTGAAGGTGGTCATGAAGATCGGCCGAATCCGGCTGCGGACGGCCTCGAGGATCGCGTCGGTCGGCTCCGACCCCTCGGTGCGGACCAGCTGCAGCGCCCGGTCCACGATCAGGATCGGGTTGTTGACGACCGTGCCGATCAGGATCACGAAGCCGAGCATCGTGAGCACGTCGAGCGGCTGGTAGATGCCGTATGGCCGGCCCACGAGGTTCAGCAGCCCCAGCCCGAGCAGCCCGCCGATGGTGCCCAGGGGCACCGCGGCGATGATCACGGCCGGATAGAACCACGACTCGAAGAGCGCCGCCATCAGCAGGTAGGTGATCAGCGCTGCGATCACGAGGTTGAACCACAGGGCCTTCCAGGTGGCCCGCAGCTGGTCGGCCGTTCCCCCCAGCGTGATCTGATAGCCTCCGTCGAGGGCGCCCGAAGCCACCAGCGGTTCGATGACCATCGCCTGGATGCGCTCCTGCGCCTCTTCCAGCGGCATCCGCTCCGGCGGGGAGACCTGGACGGTGATCGCCCGCTCCCGCTCGCGGTGCAGAATCTGCTCGGGCCCGCTGGAGAACTGCCGCACCTCGGCCACGGCCTCCAGCGGCACGAGCTGGCCGCCGGGCGTGACCACAGGCAGCGAGCGGAGGTCCTGAGTCCGCTGCACGAAGCGCTCGTCCCCCTTGATGACCAGATCGATCCGGTCGCTGCCGAGGAAGTAGTCGGTGGCGTAGCCACCGTCGACCAGGCAATCGACCATGTAGCCGAGCTGGCGGGCGTCGAGCCGCATGTCGGCGGCCTGTTCGAGCCGTGGCACCAGTTGCACCTCGGGACTCGAGAGGTCGAGCGAGGGCTTGGGCAGGTTCTGGCTCCCGGGGGTGGCCTCGGCGAGCATGCCCATCACCCGGCCGCCGAGTTGGACGAGCCTGGACAGGTCGGGGCCGGTGATCTCGATGTCGATCGATCGCCCCCCGCCGATGCCTCGCTCGAACAGGCTCGACTGCTTGGCGACCGCGAAGGTGCCGGGCAGGTCGGCCGAAACCTTGCGGACGAGCGGCACGAGCCGCGAGGCCTCCAGCGGCTCGAGGGACCGCAGCCCGATGAACACGCTCCGGCCACGGGCCACGAAGAACATGTCGCCGAGAATCGGGGCGTCGAGGGCGGCGGCCTCGGGCGTGCCGGGGTCGACGTCCCAGTAGGGCAGGAGCCGCTCCTCGATCACGTCTCCCATCCGCAGGAGTTCGTCGAGGTTGTAGCCCGGCGGCGGGAGCAGGA
>JBJTPO010000447.1:0-4144 GCA_046075145.1 Planctomycetota bacterium | reverse complement strand
CGGCTTCCCCCCCACCTCGGCCACGAGCGCCAGCTCCGGCACGATGAGGTGCTTGAGGCTCGCGGCCATGTGCTTCACCTCGCCGTCGGTGAGGGGCACGAAGCCCCACGTGCCGCCGAGGCTCGAGTTGTAGATCTCGAGAAACATCCGCACCTCGTCGTCGAACCGGCGTCGGTCGAGCGGGCGGACCGTGACTCCGAACCGCTCCTTGACCCCCTCCACCATCACGCCGAGCTTCGAATCGAGCGAGGCGAGCATCGAGGTCTTGCCCCAGAAGGCGTAGAGATCCTCGATCTTGCCGAAGCCGGACCGCTCGATGAGCCCGGCGTAATACGGCCGGTTGTGGGTCATCATGAAGAAAGGGGGCGTGTCGAAGCCCTCGATCAACAGGCCGCACTCGTAGTTCATGGACGGGTTGACCGGTCCGCGGATCGTCTCCATCCCCTGGGCGTGCAGCCAGTCGGCCGCCGCCCCGAACAAGGCCTGGGCGGCGGCGGGGTCGTCGTCGCACTCGAAGAACCCGAAGAACCCCCGGTTCTCACCATACCGCTCGATGTGGCCGGCGTTGACGATGGCCGTGATCCGGCCGACGTCCTGCCCGCCGCGACGGGCGAGGAACGAGCGGCTCCGGGACCGCTCGTAGAAGGGGTGCCGGCGGAACCCCAGGAGTTCCTCCTGGGAATGCAGCAAGGGGGGCATCCAACAGGGATCGGCCGCGTAAATCCGCCAGGGGAGCTTGAGGAACCGCTTCTCTTGGCCCCGTGTCTCCACGGGCTCGATGACCACGTCCGTCACGCACGACCCTCCTTGCCCGTTCGCCAGCCACCGCGGCCCTGATCCGGCGCGGCCACCGGGAGCCATCGGCTGACGACGTTCGTAAACCCTTGCGATCGAAGGGCTTTCGACCGTCTGCGCCGCATCTTCGGGCGGAGCCGGTTTGTTCGTCAACCTCGGCAGGATGGGGACGGCGTCAAAGTCGCCCGGCCCCCCCATCCGAAATAGAATCCACCCGGGTTCGTCCGACGGATCGATCGGCCCGGCTCGGTGTCACCGCCGCCTGGAGATTGCGTCCGACCGATGATCGCGCCCCGCTCTTGTGAACTCACTGGCGACTGCCTGGTCACCGGGGCCACGGGCCTCGTGGGCAACAACGTGGTCCGCCAGCTGCTGGCCCGCGACGTCGGCGTTCGGGCGCTCGTGAGGCAGTCGAGCCCCGTCGGCGACACGGCCCTGGCGGGGCTCGCGGTGGAGCGGATCGCCGGCGGGCTCGGCGACGAGGCGGCCCTCGAGCGAGCCATGGACGGCGTGTCGTACGTGGTGCATTCAGCGGCCTTCGTGCACTGCGGCTGGCGGCACGGCGACGAGATGCGGGAGATCAACGTCGAGGGCACGCGGCGGATCGCCCGCGCCGCCCGTCGGGCCGGGGCCCGGCTGGTGCATGTCTCGAGCGTGGATGCGATCGGCCTGCGGCCCGACGGCGGCCCGGCGGACGAGGAGACGCCGCCCGGCGTGATGCCCGAGTGCCCCTACGTGGTCACCAAGCGGGAGGCCGAGCAGGCGGTGCTCGCGGAGGTGGATCGCGGCCTCGACGCGGTGATCGTCAATCCCGTCTACATGCTCGGTCCCTGGGACTGGAAGCCCTCGAGCGGCCGGATGCTCCTGGAGGTGGCGGCCGGCAAGGGCCTCTTCGCCCCGCCGGGCGGCAACGACTTCGTCGATGTCCGCGACGTGGCGGCCGGAATCATCGCCGCCCTCGGGAAGGGCCGCACCGGTCGACGGTACATCCTCGGCGGCCACGGAATGAGCTACCTCGACGCCTGGCGGGTGATGGCCCGCGTGACGGGCCGGATGCAGCCGCTGGGCCTCGCGCCCCGGCCCCTCGTGCGGCTGGCCGGCTGGATCGGTGACCTGGCCGCGGCTGTCCGCGGCCGCGAGGGTGACGTCAACTCCGCCGCCACCACGATGTCGATGCTCGACCACAACTTCTCCTGCCGCCGGGCCCAGGACGAACTCGGCTACTCGTTCCGCCCGCTCGACGATACGGTGCAGGACGCCTGGGACTGGTTCGTGGCCCGCGGCTACGCCAAGGCCCTTCGGCCGGCAATCGCCCGCTAGGGGCGCGGTAGGATTCGGGCTTTGGACCCGCTTCCCCCACTCGCGCGCCCATGTCCCATATCCTCATCGTGGAGGACGAAGAGCACCTCGCCTTCGGCATCAAGTTCAACCTCGAGGCCGAGGGTCATGCCGTCACCGTCGCGGGGGACGGCCAGGCGGCCCTGGAGCAGATCGAGGCGGCCGCACCGGCGGTGGATCTCGTCGTGCTCGACATCATGCTGCCCGGGATGAGCGGCTACGCCGTCTGCGAGGCGATCCGGGCGGCCGGCAACGACCTGCCGGTGGTGATGCTCACCGCCCGCACCCTCGTCGAGGACCGGATTCGCGGCTTCAACGCGGGCACCGACGTGTACCTGCAGAAGCCCTTCGACCTGGAGGAACTGCTGTCGGTGGTCAGGAACCTGCTCGCCCGCCGGAGCCGCGCCGACCGCACCGCCACGCCGGCCAACGGTGGCGGCTCCGCGGCGGAGGCCGTCTATCGCTTCGGCAACGCCGAGGTGAACTTCGACACCTGGGAGGTGCGGGTCGGCGGGGAGCCGGTGCGGCTGACCAGCCTGGAGATGAAGCTGCTCAAGTATCTCGTGGATCACGAGGGGAAGGTGGTTCCCCGCAAGGAGCTGCTCGAGAAGGTCTGGGGTCTGACACGTGCCCCGGCCACGCGGACGATTGACACCTTCATGCTGGCGCTGCGAAAGACGTTCGAGGCGGATCCCTCGAAGCCGATCCACTTCCTCTCCGTCCGCGGCACGGGCTACCGGTTCGTGGCCGCTCCCTGATCCGAACCCCGCCGCACCCCGGCGACCCATACCCCACCTTTCCGTCCGCCACCGTCGCGGCGACCAACCCCGGAGTCGACGATGCTCCCTGCCGGCCGACGCCACCGCCACCGCGCCGCCCTGTTCCCGCTGGTCGCCGTCGCCTTCCTCCCGGCCGGCATACGGGCTGCCGACAAAGCCGGTTCGCCCGCTGCTGTGCCCGCAGCCGCCGATCCGAAAGCCGAGGCCCGCCCTGATCAGCCCAGCTCCCGATCCGAGCATCGCCTGGAGGGCTTCCGGATCCTCGTGGACGACCGACTCCTCGCAGGGGGCGAAAGCGCGGCCTTGGGCGACGAGTCGCTCCGGTTCCTCGCCGCCAAGCTCGCCGACATCCGGATCGTCATGCCCGCCGACCGGCTCGCCCGGCTCCGCGAGGTGACCATCGTCCTCGACCAGTCCTGCGGCGACCTGGCCTCGATGCAATACCACCCCAGCGCCGACTGGCTCGCCGACCACGGCTACCCACGGAGCCTGGCCCGCTGCGTTCACCTCCCCCGCGCCACGTCGGTCGCCACGGTCCGCACCGTCTCGGAGCAGCCGTGGGTGATCCTCCACGAACTCGCCCACGCCTACCACGACCAGGTGCTCGGATTCGACGATCCGCGGATCCTCGCCGCCTGGGAGGCGTTCAAGCGCGGGGGTGCCGGGGACGACACGCTGCTCTTCGACGGCTCCCGAACCCGTCACTACGGGCTGACCGACCAGAAGGAGTTCTTCGCCGAGATGACCGAGGCCTACTTCGGCACGAACGACTTCGCCCCCTTCAACCGGGCGGAACTCAAGACGGGGTTTCCGGAACTCCACGCGCTGCTCGAGGAGATCTGGGGCGCGGGCCGATGACGGCCACCGGCAGGCCGCGCCGGCGTGATCCCACCGCGGTCAGCGTCAGCGGCCCAGGAGCGCCGCCGCGGCCGCCCCGGGGTCGGGTTGCTTGAGCAGCGACTCGCCAACGAGCATCGCGTGGATGCCCGCAGCCTCGAGCCGCTCGACGTCGGCCCGGGTCTTGATCCCGCTTTCGGCCACGAGCACCACATTGTCGGGCACCCGCTCCCGCAGCCGCAGCACGTGACCCAGATCGGTGGTCATCGTCTTCAGGTTCCGGTTGTTGACGCCTACGAGCGTGGCCCCGAGATCGAGCACGCGGGGGAGGTTGGCGGCGTCGTGCAGCTCGACGAGTGGCGTCATGCCCAGGTCGAGGATCTCGCGATACAGGC
>JBJTPO010000446.1:0-6280 GCA_046075145.1 Planctomycetota bacterium | reverse complement strand
CGCTCGCTCGACCTGGCGCGGTTCCTGACGAGCCCCCGGCTGGCGGGCGTGAAGACGGTGGCCTGGCTGCCCGAGGGAGCGGCGGGCCATGCCGTGCTCGTGGCCCTAGCCTGCGACGAGATCGTGATGGCGCCCGAGGCGGTGTTCGGGCCGGCGGCCGAGGCCGGGGCAGCCGTCGACGAGGCGATGCGGGCGGCCTACCGCGAGATCGCGGCCCGGCGCCGCACGCTGCCGCCGGCGGTGGCCGTGGGCATGCTCGACGGCGGCGTCGAGGTGCTGCGGGTCGCGACCGACGCCGGCGAGGAGTTCGTCACCCGGGACGGCCTGCAGGCCGTGCGGGATCGCGCGGCCGTGGTGAACGTCGAACCGCTCGCCCCGGCGCCGCTGGCGCTCGCCGGCCGGCGCGCACGGGAACTCGGGTTCGTCTCCCGGCTGGCGGGCGCGGCGGCCGAGCTGGCCCGCGGGCTCGGCATCGATGAGCGGCGGCTTGCGGGCGACCCGTCGCTCGAGGGCGGGTGGAAGGGGATGCAGGTGACGCTCACCGGCGTGATCGGCCCCGACGCGGTGGCGCGAACCCGCAGCCGCATCGAGCGGGCGGTCGACGAAGACGCGAACTTCATCTGCCTGCGGATCGACTCGGCCGGCGGCGTGCCGGAACAAAGTCTGGTGCTGGCCAACTGGCTGGCGGGGCTCGATCCGGCCCGGGTCCGCACGGTGGCCTGGGTGCCGAGCGAGGCCCGGGGCGACGCCGCGCTCGTGGCCCTGGCCTGCGACGACCTGGTGATGAGACCGACCGCCGTGCTCGGCGGCGAAGGGGCGGCAGTGATCGACGCGCGGCGGGCCGAGCCCCTGGTGGTCGCCTGGCGGGGCGGCGTGGCGAAACTGCGCGACCGCGCCTGGTCGCTGCCGCTGGCGACCGTGGTGCCCGGGCTCGTCGTCTCGCGGGCGGAGCAGCAGGGTACTGGCAGGGTCGAATTTTTCTCCGCAGCCGAGTTGGCCGAGCGGAAGGATCGCGACGAGTGGCGGCCGGGGGCCGACCTCGGCCCCGGCCCGCTGCGGCTCGACGGTCGCCGCGCCCAGGAGCTGGGGCTGGCAGCCCACGGGGCCGACGATTTCGCCGAACTGCGGCGGGTCTACGGGCTCGAGGGGGACATCGCGTTGAGCGAGCCCACCTGGGCCGATGAATTGCTCGAGGCGCTGGCCAGCCCGGGCCTGGCGTGGCTACTGCTGCTCGTGGGCATGGCCGGGCTGTACATCGAGCTCAAGACGCCCGGCATCGGCTTCGGCGGCTTCGTCTCGATGGTGGCCTTCATCATCTATTTCTGGAGTCAGTATCTCCACGGCACGAGCGGCTGGCTGGAGGTGCTGCTGTTCCTGGCCGGGATCATCTGCGTCCTGGCCGAGATCTTCGTGCTGCCAGGGTTCGGCGTGCTCGGCCTGGGCGGCGGGCTGCTCGTGATCGCGTCGCTGGTGCTCGCGAGCCAGTCGTTCGTGGTGCCGATGAACGACTATCAGGTGCGGCAGATGCAATGGTCGCTCCTCGGCCTGTTGGGGGCCACGGCGGGGGTCGGCCTGCTGGCGATCCTCGTGCAGCGTTGGCTACCAGCCACGCCGGGGCTGCGGAGCGTGCTCTTGCCCCCGCCGCCCGAGCCCGCCTTCGAAGACGCCGACACGCTCGCGGATCTGGTCGGAGCCGAGGGCACCACGACCTCGCGGCTGGCGCCGGCCGGCAAGGCCCGGATCGGCGGCGAGGTGCGGGACGTGACCAGCGACGGGGCGCTGGTCGAGCCGGGCGTGGCGGTGGAGGTGGTGGCCGTCCGCGGCAGCCGGCTCGTCGTGCGTGCGATGGGAGAAGCATGAGCCCGCTCGTCTGGGTCCTTCTGCTGGTGGCGGTGGGGCTCGCGCTCGTGCTGCTCGAGGTGTTCGTTCCCTCCGGCGGCGTGCTCGGCCTGCTGGCGGTGCTCGCCCTGGGGGCGGGGATCGTGACCGCCTTCGTCGAGCAGGGCGCTCTGGTGGGGATGGGGGTGCTGGCCGGCACGCTGGCGGCGGTGCCGGCGGTGCTCGTGCTCGCGTTTCGCTGGTTTCCCTCGACGCCGCTCGGCCGCCGCGTGCTCCCGCCACCGCCGTCGGCCGATGACGTGCTGCCCGATGTGTCGCTGCGGCAGCGGCTGCGTGGCTTCGTGGGCCGCCGGGGCCGAGCCGCCAGCGAACTCGTGCCCTGGGGGAGCGTCGAGATCGACGAGGAATCGTTCGAGGCGATGAGCGAGGGGGGGCCGATCGCCGCCGGCGCGGTGGTCGAGGTCGTGGCGGTGCAGGCGCGGGCGCTGATCGTGCGGGTGGCGGCGGTCGTGCCACCGGTTGCCAGACCGGCGGAACCCGTTGCCGCCCCGGCCACGGAACCCGCGGGCCCGATGCTTTCGAGCGTGCTCGAGGAGTTCGATTTCGAGGAACTGCGGCAAAACACGGGGTCGGCCGAACTGCTTGACCCGCCGCCCCCCGCGAACAAGGCTTGACCGACGTTTCCCCCGCCCTGCGGCGGTCATCACTCCCCCCGGAACTCCGACCGATGCCGAACGCCCTGCCGCTGATCCTGCTCGGGCTCGCGCTGATCCTCGTGCTCGTGGTGTTCGCCCTGGTAGCCCGCTACCTGCGGCTCTGGGTGCAGTCGTATGCGTCGAGCGCCGGGATCGGCCTCTTTGACATGGTCGCGATGAGCTTCAAGAAGGTGAATCCAGCCGTGATCGTCCGCAGCAAGATCATGGCCGTGCAGGCCGGCCTGGGCGACTCCAGCGGCGTGACGCGGCAGGCCCTCGAGGCCCACTACCTCGCCGGCGGCCGCGTGCCGCTGGTGGTGCAGGCGCTGATCGCCGCCAACAAGGCCAAGATCACCGAACTCGACTTCAAGCGGGCCGCCGCCATCGACCTGGCCGGCCGCAACGTCCGGGAGGCGGTGCAGACATCCGTCTATCCCAAGGTGATCGACTGCCCGGGCAAGAACAGCGGCCGCGAGTCGCTCGACGCCGTGGCCAAGAACGGCATCCAGCTCAAGGTCAAGGCCCGGGTCACGGTTCGCACCAACCTCTACCAGCTGATCGGCGGCGCCACCGAGGAGACGATCATCGCCCGCGTGGGCGAGGGGATCGTGTCGGCGATCGGCTCGGCCGAGAAGCATTCCGACGTGCTCGAAAACCCCGACGTGATCTCGAAGACGGTGCTCGCCCGCCGGCTCGACGCCAACACCGCCTTCGAGATCGTTTCGATCGACATCGCCGACATCGACGTGGGGGCCAACATCGGGGCCAGGCTCCAGGCCGACCAGGCCGAGGCCGACACGCGTGTGGCCCGGGCCAATGCGGAAGGGCGGCGGGCGATGGCCGTGGCCCGTGAGCAGGAGATGATGGCCGCGATCGAGGAGAGCCGCGCGAGCCTGGTCGATGCCGAGGCGGAAGTGCCCCGGGCCGTGGCCGAGTCGCTGGCCGGCGGCCAACTCAGCATCTTCGACTACTACAAGCTGCGAAACCTCCAGGCCGACACCGAGATGCGGCGGTCCTTGGCTACGCCGACGGCGACGCCGGCCGGGGCCGCGTCCTGACCAGCCGCCGCGGCGCGCGGCGAACGAAGCCCAGGGGAGCCGGGTGATGATGCCAGCCGGATGGTTGCTCGTGGCGGCGGGCCTCGATTGGCTCGACGGCCTGCTGCCGGTCCTGTTCGTCCTGATCTGGATCGTCTCGCAGGTCATGAACCTGTTTCGTGGGGCGGCCAAGAAGCCGGCGGACGTGCCGGCGGCCCCCGTGCGGCGTCCGCCCCGACCTGCGGCGGGCGGTGAAGCGGCAGACAACCGCGGCGATTCGCTCGACGGCGAGATCGAGGAGTTTCTGCGCCGCACGCTCGAACGCACGCCGCAGCCGCAACCCGGGCCTACGGTAACCAAGCCGCCACGTCCGCGGCGACAGCCTCGTCGGGCCGCGACGCCGCCCCCTGTGCCGGCCGGCGGCCGGGCCGCCGGCCCCGTGGTCGAGCGCGGCGATGTGGCGGGTCATGTCGCCACGGCATTTGCGCACGACCTCGCCCACGCGTCGCCGGACCGCACCGTCGTGGCACCGCCGGCGCAGGGGGCGAAACCTTCGCCCGCGAGCGAGCTGGTGGCGGCGCTCCGTGCGCCTGGCGGCTTGCGGCAGCTGATCCTGATGCGGGAAGTGCTCGAGCGGCCGACCCATCGCTGGTAGGCGCCACGATCCGAGCACGAGGCGCGACCCGACGCACATGCTGGTTTGCGTGCTGGCAGATGGACGCTGTCAGCTCTGGCCGCAGCCGGGGGGTGGCAACGCAGATTTCCCCGGCAACCTGGTCCGAAGCAAAGTAGCCCGAAGGAGGGGTGACGGCGGGGGCTGGGGCGGCCCGTTTCGAGACCGTGGCGCTGGTCCGAAATCGCGGCTTGAGCGGACCCGTTCCCTGATCTACAAGGAGTGAGGTCGGGCTGCCTGCGGCGGCCCGGTTGCCAGCGCGTAGACGAGGAAGCCCAAGCCTCGTCTACGCGCTTTTTTTTGCGCTTCGCTCGGGCTTCCCGCCTTGTTTCGGCGGCAGAGACCCTGTATTTCTCCCCGCCCATCGGCCGGCGCTCCGCGGGCCGGCCATCGCTTCGAAAACGCTCGGTCAAGCCATGACGTCGGCGATGCGACATCCCGCCGCAGTCCGTCGCCGCGCCGCGGCCGTCCGCGTCGTCGTGGGCGTGGGGTTGTGGGCGGGATTGGCCATGAACGGCGTGCCGTTCACCCGGGCCGACTCGCTGCCCGTGACCGTCTCTGTCAACGCCTCGCCGGCGCTGCTGCGGAGCGGACCAGGCGACGACTTCTATCCGACCGACCGGCTCCCACGTTCTGCCAAGGTCGAGGTGTGGGCGATCGATGACTCCGGGTACTGCGCGGTACGGCCGGTCGAGGGCAGCTTCAGCTGGCTACGGGCCGCCGACGTGGCGCCGGAGGGGGCCGGGCAGCCTGCGGCCGCCGGGGGCTTTACCGGCGTGGTCGTGACCGACGGCGCCGTGGCCCGGGTCGGCTCGCAACTCAACGATCTGCGGCACGTCTCGCAGGTGGCGCTGGAGGCGGGCGAACGGGTCCGGGTGCTCGGCCGGATGAAGGTGACCACGGGTCGCCACGCCGGCGAGTGGCTCAGGATCGCGCCGCCGGCCGGCGAGTTTCGCTGGGCCTGGGCCGCCGATCTGGCGCTGCCCGAGGGCCTCGCCCCCGTCGTCGAGCCCGAGCCCGCGGCGGCGGGGCTGGCCGCCGCCGGCGAGGCGTTGGCGGCGATCCGCGAGGCCGGGGCCGCGGTGACCCAGGCCGTGGCCGAGGTCGATGAGGCAGGAGCCGTCACCGCCGGTGGGCCGCCGGCGGGTGTGGCCGAGCCTCAGGGCATGGCCCGGCTGCTCTCCGGCTGGCTCCCGCGTGGCACCAACATGTTCGACCTGTCGCCGCCGCAGGCACCGCCGGCCGTGGCGGGAGCGGTACCGGTGCCGGCTGACGAACTGGCCGACGTGGATCTCGCGCTCTCGCTGGCGGTGGCCGGACCCAGCGACGACTGGAACCTCGAGCCGATCCGCGACCGGCTGCGGCTGGCCGCCGCCCGCGCGACCACATCCGAGGAGCGGACCCGCGCCGAGGCGATCGATACCCGGCTGGCCCGGTTCGAGGCGATCCAGGCCCGGCAGGTGGCGATCACGCAAGGCCCGGCGGGCGACCCCTCACCCCTGCGATTGGGCAGCATGTGGTCGAGCCTCTCGGCCGTGGGTTCGCGGCCCGTGCGGCCCGGGGTACTCCCGGGCGGGCGACCGGCCGACGGCCGGCCCGACTGGACGCCCCCCGACCAGATCGAGACGACCGGTCGGCTGGCCACCGTCATCTCCCGGCGGCCGGATGCGCCCCGCTGGGCGCTCGTCGATGCCGAGAACAACGTGCTCGTGTTCGTCACGCCGCGGCCGGGCGTGAGCCTGGCCCCGATGGTGGGCCAGCAGGTCACCGTCCGTGGCGCCGAGGGCTACATGCCCGAATACAAGCGGCCGTATCTGGTGGCCTCCGAGGCCCGGCCGCGGATCGCCGCGGCGGCCCCGGCCAGCGGCGACACCACGCAGTAGCGGAAAACACCCGCCCCGCTGGACGCAACGCTGAAATCCGTACGATAGGTCGCATGGCCACCCGCACGGATTCCGCGACCACCGGCACGCTCACGATCGGCGACCAGTGGAATGCGATCACGATCATCGCCCATTCGCAGACCCATCCCCTCA
>JBJTPO010000445.1:0-3340 GCA_046075145.1 Planctomycetota bacterium | reverse complement strand
TCGGTGCCGATGAAGGCCACGTTGACGGCGTCACCCTGGTGGCCACGGGACGTGGTGGTGTGACGCGGTGACCGCGAGAGCGCCGGATGGCCCTCGATGGTTCCGGTGGGCTCGTTTCCAGGTTCCTCGGCGGTAGCCAGCGGCGGCGCGATCAGCGTCGCGAGCAGCGCGAGGCCGATGATCGAGCGCGACACCGGTCGGCATGCGAGCAACGTGGCCACGAATCGACTCCCTCACCAACGGATGATGCCAGCCGCCGGGCGGCCGGCGACCGTAGCCGATGCCGCGGCGCGAGCCAATGCCGGGCAACAGGCGGCGTCTCGCCGCGGAGGTGCGGCCGGCGATCCGGCGAGCCTGAGGAGGCTGGGCAGGCTGGGGGCGGTCTGTGGATCGGGTCAGGAAACCCGTCGCGGCGGCGGGGATTCCGCCCGGGGGCGTCGGCCGGACGATCGAACGTTCCAGCGGGCGGCGGCCGGTGCACGGCCGCACCGACGAGCCGTCACCGAGCAGGAGCGCCAGTCGTGGCCACCAAGTCCAAGAAAAAGAAGAGCAAGCAAAACGCCGTCCAAATGGTGGCCGGGGTCGCCACAATGGGGCTGCCCGCCCCGGTGCAAAAGGTCGCCTCGTCGAAGCTCGGTTCCCTGCTGCTCCTGGCGGGCGCGGTGATCGCCGCCGCCACCGGCGCGATCACGATCTCCTTCAACGGGGGCGTGCCGAGCGTGACCGTCAACGAGGCCCGGGCGCAGGAGATCAGGCAGCGTGTCGAGGCCGAAGCCCGCATGGCCGTCGGGCGGCTCGCCGAGGAGCGGCGGACGCAGGGGGACGTGCGGTAGCCTTCCGGCCTGCGGTCAGGCGTCTTCGTCGCGCGACTCGTCGGCGCCCGCCCGCGCGGCACTGCGGGCGGCGTCGATGCTCCAGGGACCTGCCCCGTTGGCCAGGAAGAAGAGCATCGTCCCCATCAGGGCGAGGTTCTTCATGAAGGCGATCTGCTCGTTCCGCAGCACGTCCGCGGCCGTGTCGGCCGGCAGCTTCCAGAAGGCATGGAAGTAGTAGGTCGCCGCGCCCAGGAAGGCCAGCAGCAGGAACGCGCCCCAGCGGGCCCGGAAGCCGAGGATCAGCGACACCGATCCCAGGATCAGGAAAGCGATCGCGCCGGCGAGCAGGATCTTGGGCTGCGGCACTCCCTTGCCCGCCATCACCTCGGCCACGGCGTTGAACTGCGGAATCTTGTTCATCACCGCGCTCGAAAGGAAGATCGCGGTGATCATCAGTCGGGCGACGAGGGACAGCAGGCCCTGGATAACGTGCATCGCGTGACTCCGGGAAGGAACGAACCGGCTGCAGCCTTGGCCCGATCGGCCAAATCGACGGCCAGAGGCTACCATGCCCCCGGGATCGGCTGACAAGGCCGATTCGTCGCCCGCGCGGCCGGGGTTCCGCCGCGCCGGATCCCGCATGGAGTCGGTAACGATGAGCCTCGACGAGGAGATCGACGTGCAGGCGGTCGCGGACCTGCGGGCCGCTGCCGAGCCGTTCCTGCTCCTCGACTGCCGCGAGCCCGATGAGCACGCGATCAGCCGAATCGCGGGAGCCGTCCTGATCCCGATGCACACCATCCCGGAGCGGCTCGCTGAACTCGAACCGCAGCGCGAGGCACGGATCGTCGTGCATTGCCACCACGGTGTCCGCAGCCTCCGGGTGGCCCGGTTTCTCCGGCAGCGGGGCTTCCTGCGTGCCCAGAGCATGACCGGCGGCATCGAGGCTTGGTCGCTCGGGATCGATCCGACGACGCCCCGCTACTGAGACCGAATCCGCCGCCGCCGGAGTCCGGCCCATGACCGCGATCGACGCCCTGCTCGTCGCCCAAGCGGTGGCCTCCGGCATGATGGCCGGGATCATCTGGTTCGTGCAGGTGGTGCACTACCCGCTGTTCGCCGCCGTGACGGGCCCGAGCGCTGCCGACTACGCCCGCGCGAACCAGGCCCGCACGTCGCTGGTGGTGCTGCCACCGATGCTCGTCGAGGCGGCCGTCGCCGGCTGGCTCGTCGTCTGGCCCCCCCCGGGCATCGGCCGCGGGCCGGCGCTGGCCGGCGCGGTGATGGTGGGGCTGCTCTGGCTCTCGACGCTCGCGGTGCAGATGCCGCTCCACGCCCGGCTGGCCCGGGAGGGGCACGCGGCCGTCGTCGTCGCGACGCTCGTGCGGAGCAACTGGCCGCGGACCCTGCTCTGGACGGCCCGGGCGATCCTCACCGCCTGGATGCTCTCCGCGGCGTGACCAAGGAGCGTGCGGCCGACCGGCCTCAGCCGTCTGCGGGTGGCGTGTCGCCCGGCGGCGGCTTCGCGCCCGGGTCGGGGCCGGTGAGCGTCAGACGGAAGGGATTTTCGCCCCGCCGCTCGGGATCGGTCCGCAGGAACTGGGCATGGATCAGGCCGTCCTCGGGCCAGATCCGGCTGGCGCTCAGCCGCGCCCTGACCCAGACCTCACGGCCGCCGGCAACGACCGCGCGGATGTCGTGCGGCCCGCCCCCGAATCCTCCGCGGTTGGCTTCCCGCGTCTCCAGGGTGGTCCAGGTGGCGCCGTCGCGCGAGACGTCGAGCGAGGCCTTCGCTCGCGGGTCGTAGGGGAAGGGATCGCCGGTGGTCCAGACGGCGATCGTGGCCGTGAGCGTGGCGGCGCGGATCTCGAACGGGGCCGTGAACTTGAGCACGATCGAACCCTCCTGATCGGGCTTGGTGGGCCGGATGAAGGAGGTGGCGCCGGCGTTGCGTTCGGTGGCGAACTCGACCCCGGCCATGGAGACGACATGACGCTTCCACTCGTCATCCAGCAGATTGAACGCGATCTCCCGGTAGGGCGGCATCCGCCAGGTCGCGCGGACCGCTGCCTGGAGCCGGCGGCCCGCGAAGTCGACCGGGGTGGTGGCCGTGCCGACGAGTTCCAGCACGTATCGGCCCTCGGGGGCGGTCGCCCCCTCCAGGCCGCGGATTTCCCAGTATTCCCTGGCTCCGGTGACGGTCACGCCGTCGAGGGGCACCTCCGCGCCGTCGCGGGTGAGCCGGAAGTCGGCCAGGGACAGCGAGCGGATCGGCTCGTCGAAGCTGACGCCCAGCCACTGGAGCGGCGTGGTCCGCAGGTTCGAGATGTTGGGGATCGACGCGCTGGGGCCGGGGCCGGCCGCCGGCGGCCGGGACTCCGGACGGCTCGACGTGAGAGACAGCGACACGGCCACGATCCCGGCCGACACGATGGCTGCGATGCCGCTCGCCGTCAGCGTCTTGTGCCGGCGGCACCAGGCCCGAGAGGCATCGATCAGGCCGGGTGCTCGGGCCGAGATCGGCC
>JBJTPO010000444.1:0-8585 GCA_046075145.1 Planctomycetota bacterium | reverse complement strand
CGCAGAGGCTATGGGAGCACGGGCCGCGGGGACCTGCGGCACGCGGGCCGCCCCCGCCACCACAGAACCGGGACAGGAGCGCGGATGACCTTCGAGCGATTCTCCCCCGTCGAGCGGCGGCTCGCGATCGCCGATGTGACGCTCTCCATGTGGTGCCCGCCCGACGTCGAGGCGCTCATCGACCTGGCCGCGTTCGAGGCCGACGAACGGATCCCCTACTGGGCCAACGTCTGGGAGTCTTCGCTGGTCTTGGCCGAGGAACTGGCCCTGATGGACGGAGCGGGCCACCGGTTCCTGGAACTCGGCTGCGGCCTTGGCCTGCCGGCCGTCGTGGCGGCCCGACGGGGGTTTGCCGCCACCGCCAGCGACTACGAAGAGGCCGCGCTCGAGGGCGTCCGGTACAACGCCGCGCGCAACGGGGCCGAGGGCCTGGCTGTGCGGCTCGTGGACTGGCGGCGGCCGCCTGCCGACTTGGGTCGCTTCGACCTCGTCACGGCCGCCGACGTGCTCTACGAGAAGCACCACGCCGTGGCCCTGGCCGGGATGCTGGCGGCGACGCTGGCGGCCGATGGCCTGGCGCTCGTGGCCGACCCCGGCCGGGCCCGGGCCGCGGAGTTCGAGCCCGCGGCCGATGCCGCCGGCCTGGCCGTGGAAAAGCAGCCGGCCCGCCGGCCGCTGGGAGCGACCGACGGGCCGGCCATCGATATCTATCGGATCAGGCGACGAGCTTCATCTCCGGCACCACCCCCGTGATTCCGATGATGAACTCCTCGAAGATCTTCACGTCGAGGGCCGAGGCGGTGTCGGCCTCGGGGTGGAACTGCACGCCGATCGCGGTCCAGTTCTCGACGGTGCTCTCGATCGCCTCCACCACGCCGTCCGGTGCCCGGGCGGTCACGCGGAAGTTGGTGGCGACGTCGTCGATCGCCATGTGGTGCATGCTGTTGACCCGGATCTCGCCGTCGCCGTAGACCCGCTCCATCACCGAGCCGGGCTCGACGAGCAGGGCGTGGCGGTGGGCCAGGTCGGTCGGATCCTTGTGGGGGATGGCCTTGGGGAGATCCTCGGGCAGGTGGAGGAAGAGGGTGCCCCCCTCCGTGATGTTGAGCAGCTGCATGCCGCTGCCGATCCCGAGCACCGGCATCTGGCGGGCGCAGATGTGCCTGGCCAGCAGGCGGTCGAAGTCCTCGCGGCGGGGCTCCATCACCCGGACCGACGGGTGGGGCATAAATCCGTCACGCCGCGGATCGAGGTCGCCGCCACCGACCAGCACGACCCCGTCGAGCATGTCGAGCACACGGACGATATCGTCCTCATCGGCCAGGGGGGGCAGGATCACAGGGATGCCGCCGGAGGCCAGGATCCCGTCGTAGTAGCCCGACGCGACAAACGAGAGCGCGGCGTGCTCCTTGCGGGCGGAACGGTAGTCGGTGTTGATGCCGATGAGAGGCTTGGCAGCCATCGAGGTCCTCCGTGACAGGGAATCAGACCGGCTCCCATCCATGGGCACCGGGCCGCGCGGTCGCGACGGGGCCGAACTTATTCCCGACAAGGCCGATTGCAACGATTTTTTCGATTTTGTGGTTTGTGCGGGGGGCTGCCACAAGATCCTGTGCTAGCACGCGGCGTGCTAGCAGATCGATGGTCTTGGATCATGCGGCTCGGGGTCGCCCGTGCCGGCTCGCCGGAGGCTCGCTTGGCACGGGCAACCCCGCGCGGGTCTGGTGGTGCACTCGAGGATATGGAGGGTAAAGGGGACAGTCCCCACAGGGGACAGTCCCCTTCCTGCAACCGTGGTGCACTCGATGGAACGTTCGTCTCCGCGTCTGGAGCCGGGGGTGGAAGCCGAAGGAGCCTGAAGATTTCGCCCACTTGAGTCGGGAGCTGGGCAGGCGCCCGTGCGAAATATTCCAGCGACGGAGGCTTTCAACCCCGGCGACCCACTCCGTTGGACGTCGCCGATCGCGGGATGCCCGCCAGCGGTCCGTCACGCCCCGATCCACGTGGCGTTTTTGAAGCTCCGGAACCAGGTGCGCTGGCGTTTGGCGAGCTGCCGCGTGCGTGCCTGCGTGCGGCGGATCGCCTCGGGGCGGTCGATGCGGCCCGCGAGGAGGTCGATGGCCTCGGTATAACCGGCGGCTTGGCTCGCCGTGGGGCCGATGCCTCCCGGGGCCGCGAGGGCCGCGGCCGTCTCCTCCACGATTCCGCTGGCGAACATCGCCTCCACGCGACGGTCGATGCGGGCCGTGAGCGCGGCGCGGGAGACGTCGAGGATCATCAGCCGGGACTCGAAGAGCGGGTCGGGCTGGGGCGAGTGGGCCGCGGAGAGGGGCCGGCCGGTGAGCGTGGCCACCTCGAGGGCCCGAACGATTCGCTTTGTGTCATGGGGGTGGATGCGGGCGGCGGCGGGCGGGTCGAGGGTGGCGAGGCGGGCGTGGAGGGCTTCCGGGCCGGCGGCGGATGCCTCGGCAAGCAGATTGGCCCGGAGGCCCGGGTCGGCGGCCGGGAGTTCGGCGAGGCCGTCGCGGAGGGCTCGGAGGTAGAGCGGGGTGCCGCCGACAAACAGAATTCGGCGACCGCGCGTTCGGCAGTCGGCGACGGCGGCGGCCGCCGCAGTGAGCCAGCCGGCTACGCTGAACGCGTCGGCCGGGCTCACGAGGTCGAGGCAGTGATGGGGTACGGCGGCCCGGTCGGCATGGGACGGCTTGGCGGTGCCCACGTCGAGCCCCCGGTAGACGGCCATCGAATCGACGCTCACGATCTCAGCCCCCAGTCGGCGGGCCAGCGGGATCGCCAGGGCCGATTTTCCGGCGCCGGTGGGCCCCGAGAGAAACCAGGAGTCCGCGCCCAGTTGCGGCCGGTTCTCCCCGGAACCGCCCGGCGGGCATGCTAGAGTTGGGAGACCCGCCGCCTGCGACCCGAGTGGATCCGGTGGCCCGGCGGGAGCAACGGCCGACAGCGGCGCAGGAGCGGTTCGTGGCGGATTCCCAGGCATCGAAGCGGCAGGTGGGCGAGGTCCTCGAGGCGCTCGAGCAGGTGATCGCCGCGCGGAAGGGAGGCGACGCCAGTCGATCCTACACCGCCAAACTGCTCGCCGGCGGGCCGGCCGCGGCCGGGGCGAAGGTGACCGAGGAGGCCGAGGAACTCGTGCGGGCGGCCGGCGACGAGGCCGACGAGCGGGTCGTGGCCGAGGCCGCCGACCTCGTCTACCACACGCTGGTGCTCCTGGCCTGCCGCGAGATCCCGCTCGAGCGGGTCGAGGCCGAACTGGCCCGGCGATTCGGCGTCTCAGGGCTCGCGGAGAAGGCGGCCCGCAGTGCGGGGGGAGGTGCGGCATGAGCGATCATGGCGGCGAGTGGCTGCTGCGGATCGGGATTCCGAGCAAGGGACGGCTGGCGGAACTGGCGGCCCAGTTGCTGGCCGACGCCGGGCTCTCGTTTCGGCGCACCGAGCGGAGCCTGTTCGCCCGCTGCAAGGACATGCCGGTCGAGATCACTTTTCTCCGGACCGACGACATCCCGGTGCTCGTGGCCGAGGGGGCGATCGGCCTGGGCATCACCGGGGCCGACCTCGTGGCCGAGAGCGGCGCGGAGGTGGTGCATCGGCTCGACCTGGGCGTGGGCTCCTGCCGGCTCGCGCTCTGCGTGCCCGACGACGCCACCATCGCCGACCCACGCCAACTCGCCGGTCGCCGCGTGGCCACGAGCTTTCCCCGGATCACCCGCGGCTGGCTCGCCGAGCGGGGCGTGACCGACGCCCACTTCGTCGAGCTCTCCGGCAGCGTCGAGATCATGATCAACCTGGGCGTTGCCGACGCGATCGTCGACCTCGTGGAGACCGGCAGCACGCTGGCCGCGAATCGACTGCGGGTGCTCGACGAGATCGGCCGGTACGAGACGGTGCTGGTCCAGGACCCCAACCTCTCCCACCCCGAGCTCGCCGACCGGATCGTCCGCCGGCTGGAGGGGATTGTGATCGCCCGGGGATGGTCGCTGCTGGAATACAACGTGCCCCGAACGCGGCTGGCCGACGCGGAGGCGATTACACCAGGCTTCAAGTCGCCCACGGTCATGGCCCTCGAAGACTCCAGTTGGTGCGCGATCCGGGCGATGGTCAAGCGGGGCGAGGCCCACGCGATCATCGAGAAGCTCGAGTCGATCGGAGCCTCGGCGATCATCGAGACCCGGATCGCCAACTGCCGGCTGTAGCCGGCCGGCGGCAGCCGCCTCACTTCGCGTAGTCGATGCCCTTGCGGGCGGCCTGCTCGCGGACGGTGCCCGACACCTCCTCGTCGAAGGAGTCGCCCTTGCCCGAGTCGGCGAGCCGCTTCCGCTCGGCCACGATGAACGCGTTGCGCTCGGCGAGCAGCGTGTCGAGTCGGCTCTGGATCTCCTTCCGCTTGGCCCGCTTGGCCTCCACCGCCTCCGCCAACTGCTTCTCGTCGAGGCCGCGCAGGTCTTCCGGCAGGTTCTCCTGTTTCAGGTCCTGGAAGTTCACCTCCCCCCGGTCGAGCGAGTCGATCAGTTCGCCCCCGCCTTGCACGGCCCGCCCCGTGGCGGCGTTGTACGCGAGCCGGTCGGCCGCGGCCGCCGGAGCCGCGGTCTCGGCGGCCGCCTGCTTCGCCGCCACGTCCCGGCGGGCACCGGCGTCGCCGTAGCCGATCAACGTGCAGCCGAGTTCACGATTCAGGGCCGCGATCTCGTCGTCCTGGGGCGCGGCGATCCGCACCATGCCGCCCGTCTGCACAAGCGGGATGTACTTGCCCTCGGCAAGTTTGGCGATCTCCTTCCAGATCTTCGCGGTGTCGTCCTGCGCGCCGCACTGCACGGCGTTGATCACGAGGTCCCGCTTCATCGCCGCCTGGCAGACCTCGGGATAGCGGACATCCTGCTCGTAATCCATGTGGGGCGGGGCGTCGCCCACGAGGAACACGATTTTGAGCACGGCCTTGTCGTCGCTCCACGAGATCTTCGTCACCGCCTCGTGGAGCGCCTGGTTGACCGACTCGGGGCCGTCCCCGCCGCCGTTGGCGGCGAACTCGGTCAGCCGCGCGTGGATCGTGTCGATGTCGGCGGTCAGGTCGGTGAACTTCGTCACGTATTCGTCGCCCCGGTCACGGTAACCGATCAGTCCGAGCTTGAGCTCGGGTGTCGGCTTCGCCGCGATCATCTCATTGGCGATGCTCCAGATCTTCTCCTTGGCCCCCTCGATCAGGCCCGACATCGAGCCGGTGGTGTCGAGCACGAAGCAGACCTCGATTCGGGGCTTCGTGGCCGGTTCCTTGGGCTCGTCGCCACGCGCGGTCACGATGGCGAGCAGGGGCATGAGGCAGGCGGCGAGGATGCGGCGCGTCATGGTGGAAGTCTCCAGGGTGCGGGCGTATTGGTCAGTCTTTCGGTAGCGCTGGTTCGTGGTTGCCCGTGCCATCTCGCCGGACGCTCGCTATGGGCATCCTGCCCTTCGCTCGCTCGATGCCAGCTTCGCTTCGGCATCCTGCCTGCGCTCGTTGCCAACGCCGCTCGATTGGCACGGGCAACCACGAGCCGGTCCCTCGTTGCTGAGGAGGTGTGGTTCGTTCGTCATTCCAGGACCTCCACGATCGTGTCGCCGACGAGCACCACCACGTTGCGGCCGAGGGCCAGCCAGCGGGCCACCGCGGGGTCCCGGTCGAGGAGCGCGAAGTAGGCGTCGGAGCCGAACGTGATCTTCTCACGGCGGGCCTCGGGCCGCTCCTGTACGCGGCCGTCGATCCACTGGCCGGCGTTGGCATAGAACGTCCGCCCGGCCACGGTCTGCGTCTGCTGGCTCTCCACCGCGCGGTGGACGGCGGCGGCACCGCCTGCCTCCTCGCCCGCTTGGCCGCGCCAGGCCTTGGCGTTTGCGGCTGCCGGGGCGGCGAGCTTCTCGGCCCGGCGGAGCGTGTCGAGCGCCTGCGCATCGCCGACGGCGGCCGAACCGCTGGCCCGCTCGCGGGCCGCTGCGTACATCCGGCCGGCTTGGGCCCGGGCCTCGCCGTCGGCCTCGAGGGCCTGGAGCGTGCGATCGGCTGCCGCGACGTTTCGCCGGCCCTCGTCCTCGAGAATCAGCCATGATGTGTACGGGGTCACGATCCCGAACCGCCGGGCGAGCGCGGTCGCCTCGTCGCGGACCTCCTTGCTCTCCCCATGAAGCCGGATCTGGTCGAGCAGGAATCCGACCCGCCTGGCCGCCCAGAGCCGGGGCAGGAAGTCGCGGCCGTCGTCCCGTTCGGGAAACGACTTGGTGAGAGTGAACCGTCGCGGCTCGCCCGCGACCGTGCCGGTGAGCGTGATGGTGGCCCGACCCTTCCCCTGATACCGCCCGAACACGACCAACTGCTCCCCCTTGAAGAGGTCGGGCAGCGGCGCCGGGTGCAGCTTCGAAAGCCGCACGTCGCCCTCCGCCGCGAGTTCCAGGTTCGCGAGCACGGGGCTGGCGATCCTTCCGTAGAAGTTCACCAGCTTGAGTTCCAGGTCTTCGCCGGGGAGGACGTACTGGCTGGCCGCCCGTGTCGTCTCCACGATCCGGTCGAGCAGGTGCGTGTTGACATCGGTGCCGACGCCGAAGCAGAACACGCGCACGGCCTTCTTTCCCGTTGCCTCGACCATACCCTCCACGCGCTTGCCGACGTCGGTCGTGCCCACCGTCGGCACGCCGTCGGTGAGAAACACCACGAAGCAGGGGCGGGCTGGGTCGTGGTTCAGCGTGGCGAGTTTCAGCCCGCGGGCGAGGGCGTCCGCGATGGCGGTGCCGCCGATCGGCTTGAAGCCCTTCACAAAAGCCACGGCCTTTTCCCGCGAGGCTTCGTCGGCCGGGAGGAGTGCGTCGGCGAGCGCGTCGGCCTCGGTCGCGAACCGGACCACGCCGAACCGGTCGCGGTCGTCCAGGTTCCGCAGGCAGAACTCGAGCGCCCGGCGGGCCTGGCCAAGCTTGTCGCCCTCGGCCATCGAGCCGGAGGTGTCGAGCACGAACACGATGTCTTTGGGCTGGGCCTCGGCCGCGATCGCCGCCGGCGACGGGGCGGCGAACAGGGCGAAGGTGCCTTCATCGGCTCCGGCCTCATGGTGGCAGAGGATCCCGAGGCCGACGTCCTCGGCCGGCTCGACGCCGTACATCAGTTGGAAGTCCGTGTCGGGGCGGACGTCTCTGGCTTCGAAGCCGACCACGGCCTTCCGGTCGCCGTCCCGCTTCACCTCCACCTCGTGGCTCGGTGAGTGGATCGTCGTGAGCGGTGCGTCGGCCTCCAGCCGCACCATCACGCTCACCGACTCGAGCGGCTTGGCGGAAAACTTCTCGGTGTTGAGCGGGTAGCGATACTCGAGGAGGCCGCCATCGGCGGAGAGCAGTTGCGTGTACTTCAGTTTGACCCGCTTCTCCTTTCGCGGCTCGAGCGGGAAAATCCGCACCTTGAAGAGATCCTGCCCGGCGTACTCCAGGAGCGCCGGATCCTTCATGCTGCGGACGATGTCTTCGTAAATCTTCCGGGCCTTGGCGGCGTCGAGGAGTTCCGCCTCGGTGAGCTTGCCGTCGATGTCCATCGCGAAGGAATCGAGCTTGGCTCCCTTGGGTACGGGGAAGAGATAGGTGCCCTCCAGGTGGACGTCGTTGGGATTGAAGAACGCCTGATCGACCTCGGTCGTGGCGATCTGGCCGGCGATGGTGACCGTGACGTGGTGGCGGCGCACGTCCAAGGGGGCGAAGGCGTGGGGCACGTGGGGCGGGGGCCGCCAGCCGGGGGGCGGCCGGTCGATCACGATCAGCCCGTCGGCGGCGGCGATCGCGGGGGCCAGAAACAGGGATCCGAGCAGGCCCATGAATAGCAGGCTTCGGGTCGCAGGCCACGGCATGGGATGAGCCTCCGCGGGATGGGAGTGGCGCAGCGCTTTCTGCCGCACCATATCCTCAGATGCCCGCCGGCGCAAAAAGTTCCCGGGCCATGAGGGCTCGGAGGAGGGCTCGGGGTTGCCCGTGCCATCTCGCCGGCTCCATTGGCACGGGCAACTCCTCGCAATCCACTGATGTTCCGGAAAGAACGCTGGTTTGCGATCGGCGCAACAACGAAACCACTACCCAGCCATTCGGCCGGCGATCAACCGGCCGCGGCGGAGGGTGGCGGCGACCACCGTGGCCGGGTCGAGGGCTGCCGCGAACGGATTGCCAGTCGGAGCAGTGGCCGGCTGCAGGATGGCGAGGTCGGCCGGGTGGCCGGGGATGATTCGGCCGGCCCGGTGCTCGAAGCCGAGCGCCCAGGCGCCGTGGATGGTCGCCATGCGGAGGGCTTCCGCTGGCGAGGCGAGGCCAGCATCGACGAGCGTGCGGCACTCCGCGAGCACGGACAGGTCAGGATTGCTGGCCCGGCTGTCGGTGCCCAGCGCCACGCGCATGCCCGCCTCACGCAGCACCGCGAGCGGCGGCAGCGTGCCCGAGATCGCCCGCGTCGTGCGCGGGCAGACGACGACCGCCAGCCGGTCGCGGTGCCGCGCGAGGCGGGCGAGGGCCGCCGCGTCGCCCGCGATGTGCGTGGCATGCACCACGATCCCCCGCGGCGCCCCGGCGAGTCGGCCGAT
>JBJTPO010000443.1:0-3827 GCA_046075145.1 Planctomycetota bacterium | reverse complement strand
TGCACCCCGACGATCTGGCTGACCTGCTGCTCGTGCAGATCGCCGCAGCCCGCGGCGGCGCACCGGAACTCGTCCACGCCTCCGGCGGCGCGGCGAGCGCGACGAGCCTCGCGGAACTCTCGGCCTGGTGCGCCGAGCGGCTCGGGCCCCATGATGTCGCCGCCAGCCGTGACTCCCGCCCCTATGATCTGCCCTGGGTCGTGCTCGACCACACGGCCGCGAGCGGGCGACACGGCTGGAAGCCGGCCCGCACCGCAGCCAGCATCTTCGAGGAGATCGCCGACCATGCCGAACGACATCCCGGCTGGCTCGACCGCTGCGGCGGCTGAGCAGACGGCTTTCGGCGGTGCGGCGACGATGCTCGCCCAGCCGGCTTCCACGCTGCCGGTCCGCCCGCTCCACAAGCTCTCGGTCGTGATCCCCGCCCGCGACGAGGAGGGCTGCATCGTCTCCACGGTCGAGCACCTCCACCTCGAACTGCGGATGCAGGGGGTGCCGCACGAGATCGTGGTCGTCGACGACGGCTCGACCGACTCGACCTGGCGGCTGCTCACGGCGACGGCCGCCCGGATCCCAGAACTCTCCCCCGTGCAGAACCCCGGCCCGCACGGGTTCGGCCGGGCGATCCAGCGGGGCCTGGCGGCGTTCACAGGCGACGCGGTCGTGATCATGATGGCCGACGAGAGCGACGACGCCCGCGACGTGGTCCGCTACTGGCGGAAGCTCGCCGAGGGCTGGGACTGCGTGTTCGGCAGCCGGTTCATGAAGGGGGGCGGCGTGATCGACTACCCCCGCGTGAAGCTGTTCCTCAACCGGATGGCCAACTGGTTCGTGAAGGTGCTGTTCCGGATCCGGCTCAACGACACCACCAACGCCTTCAAGGCCTACCGCCGCGAGGTGATCCAGGGCTGCCTGCCGATCCTGGCCCCACACTTCAACATCACCGTGGAGCTGCCCTTGAAGGCCATCGTCCGCGGGTACACCTGGACGGTGATCCCGATCACCTGGCGCAACCGCCGCACCGGCATGGCCAAGCTCAAGATCCGCGAGATGGGCAGCCGCTACTTCTTCATCGTGGCCTACGTCTGGCTGGAGAAGTATTTCAGCCGCGGCGACTACCGCCGGCCCGATCCCCCTGCCCCGCCGGATGCGATCGCATGAAGATCGTCCTCTTGGGAGCGACCGGCCAGGTGGGCCGTGAGCTGATGCAGGTGCTGCCGGCCGTGGGCGATGTCGTGGCCTGCGACCGGGCCACGGCCGATCTCGAACGGCCCGAGGAGGTGGTGGCCCTCCTCGCCCGTGAGCGGCCCGCGGCAATCGTGAATGCGGCGGCCTACACCGCCGTCGATCGGGCCGAGAGCGAGCTCGACCGGGCAGAACTCGTCAACGCCACGGCCGTGGCCGCGATCGCCGCCGAGGCCGCCCGCCAGAACGCGATCCTCGTCCACTACTCCACCGACTACGTCTTCGACGGCACGAAGCCGGCTTGCTACCGCGAGACTGACGAGCCGCGGCCGCTCTCGGTCTACGGGGCCACGAAGCTCGCCGGCGAGCGGGCAATCGCGGCGGCCGGCGGCCGCCACTGGATCTTCCGCACGAGCTGGGTCTACGCGGCACACGGATCCAACTTCCTGCGGACGATCCTCCGGCTGGCCGCCGAGCGGGACGAGTTGGCGGTGGTCGCCGACCAGACCGGGGCGCCCACGTCCGCGGCGCTCGTGGCCGAGGTGACGGCGCGGTTCCTCGCGCGGGTGGGCGACGCGCCGCCCGAGCATGGCCTCTACCACCTCGCGCCCCGGGGCGGCGTCACTTGGCAAGGCTACGCGCAGGCGATCCTGGCCGCGGCCCACGCGCACGGGATGCCACTCCGTGCCCCCCCGGAAGCGGTGCGGCCACTCACGACCGCCGATTATCCGACCGCAGCCCGCCGCCCCGCCAATTCGCTCCTCTGCACCGCGAAACTCGAATCAGCCCTCGCCGACACGCTTGCGAGTTGGCAAGATGAAGTCTTCTCAACCGTCGCCGCGCTCGCGGCGGCGGCCCGCTGACTTCTCGTCGATTCCGCCCATGACCGCACGCAAGGGAATCATTCTCGCCGGCGGCAGTGGCACGCGCCTGCATCCCGCGACGCTCGCCGTCTCGAAGCAGCTGCTGCCGGTCTATGACAAGCCGATGATCTATTACCCGCTGAGCGTGCTCCTGCTCGCGGGGATTCGCGAGATCCTCGTGATCTCGACGCCCCACGACACGCCGCGGTTTCGGGACCTGCTCGGCGACGGCAGTCGCTGGGGAATCCGCCTGGAATACGCCATCCAGCCCAAACCAGAGGGCCTCGCTCAGGCCTTTCTGATCGGCGAGGCGTTTCTGGCCGGCGACCCGTCGGTGCTCGTGCTCGGTGACAACATCTTCTACGGCCACGGCCTCGCCGAACGGCTCCAGGCTGCGGCCACCCGGACCGCCGGCGCGACCGTGTTCGCCTATCCGGTGGCCGATCCCGAGCGGTACGGCGTGGTGGAGTTCGACCGGGCCGGCCGGGCCGTGTCGATCCAGGAGAAGCCGCGCGAGCCCCGCAGCCGCTACGCCGTCACGGGGCTCTACTTCTACGACGAGAAGGTTGTGGACATCGCCCGCACGATCAAGCCCTCCGCCCGGGGTGAGCTCGAGATCACCGATGTCAACCGCGGCTATCTCGAGCGGGGAGCGCTGGCCGTCGAACTGATGGGCCGCGGCGACGCCTGGCTCGACACGGGCACGCACGACAGCCTGCTCGAGGCGGCGCAGTTCATCCAGTCGCTCGAGAAGCGGCAGGGGCTCAAGATCTGCTGCCCCGAGGAGATCGCCTGGCGAAACGGCTGGGTCGACGACGACGCCCTCGAGAAGCTTGCCGCGCCGCTTGTGAAGGGCGGCTACGGCGAGTATCTGCTGGCGCTCCGGGCCGAAGGGCGACTGCCGTGACGGTCACGCCCACCGAGATTCCCGACGTGCTCCTGATCGAACCGCGGGTGTTCGCCGACGACCGCGGCGCGTTCTTCGAGAGCTTCAACGCCCGGGCCTTCGCCGCGGCGGTCGGGCGGGAGATCGCCTTCGTGCAGGACAACCAGAGCACGAGTCGCCAGCACGTGCTCCGCGGCCTGCACTACCAGGAGCCCAACCCGCAGGGGAAGCTTGTCCGCACGCTGGCCGGCGCGATCTATGACGTCGCCGCCGACATCCGGCCCGGCTCCCCCACCTTCGGCCGTTGGGTCGGGGTGGAACTCACGGCGGACAACCGCCGGCAGCTGTGGGTGCCCGAGGGCCTGGCTCATGGCTTCCTCGTGCTCTCGGAATCGGCCGACGTCCTCTACAAGACCACCGACTTCTACGCCCCCGCTGCGGAAAAATGCCTCCGCTGGGACGACCCGGCCCTCGGCATCCGCTGGCCGCTCTCGGCCCCGCCGGTGCTTTCCCCGCGGGATGCGGCGGCCCCGACGCTCCGTGACCGCGGCTGAAGGCCCCGGGCGACGGCTGATTTTGCGAGCTAGGCTTGAGTCCAAGACGGAACAGCGGCCACCGGGGTGCCGCTCCGTAGGGGTCAGCCTGCAGACCATGAGTCGATCAGCCCAACCGGATTTTTCTCCGGCCCTCGTGATCGCGGGCATGCACCGCTCCGGCACGTCCCTTCTGGCCGGCATGTGCCAGGAGGCCGGGGTGCGGATCGGCGACCGGCTGCTCGGGGCCTACCGCGGCAACGAAGCGGGCCACTTCGAGGATCTCGACTTCGTCGAGTGGCACCAACTCGTGCTCCGGGCCAATGGCCTGGCCCCGGAGGGATTCGTGGCCGAGGCCAC